>CANDFU010000022.1 GCA_947384095.1 uncultured Roseburia sp.
CGCAAGACGCGAGGCGATCTCATCTTCCTGTGGTCTTTCTGTTCCGTTCCATTCTTTCAGCATGCGTCATTCCTTCTCTCTTCAGATTTCCGTCAATATTTCTGAAAATATTATAACATAAGCCGCAAATTTTTACAATTTTCCAGCGGACAGAACTTTAAAAATTAAGTTTTTTCCTCCCCTTGCTGATATGCCCGTTTTTATCATCCGCGATCACCTCGATCAGTCCGTCCGTCGTCAGCGTCATCTTCGCCGTCACCGACGTCCCCTTAGGCGTCCCCTCGGGCAGATCGAGCACGACCTCCAGGATATGCTCCGCCGGAACCGCCTCCGGCGCACACTCATCCTCTGTCACGGCCGACTCAAACACTTTAAAGGAAGAAGTCCCCATGTCATCCTCGATCGTGGAAAAGTTGTACTCCCCGGTCTTTGGCAGACGGTCTCCTTTTTTGATCAGATTCACAATAATTTTTTTGACCGGATCCTTGTCGTAATCCTGGTAACAACGAATCCCATAGGAGTAAGCGGCGATGTCGGACACAATGTCGCAGCTCTGCGCATAAATTGCCGCTCCGCAGGCGATCGACTTTTCCGGCTCAAAAATCTGTATCTCCATTTCCGGAAACGCCCCGGCAAGTCCTGCGAGAACCTGGGGCATATTCGAACTTCCGCCCACGCAGACCAGCCGCTTTACACCGGAACAGCTTTCCTTTTCCACCAGCCGTTTCGTCATCTGTATCGTTTCATTCAGCAGTTCCCCCGTCAGCTCGTCGAACAGCGTCTTTGTAATCTGGATCCGATACAGCCGTCCGTTTACTTCAACTTTGGCCGTTACCTTGTCGCGGTAGTGATCCCCCGTCTTTTCGCTGAAGGCATGCTTTGCCGATATGGCCGCCCGCTTCGCTTTTTCTTTAAACGCCTTGTTTGTGGAGAGAACCGATCCCGTCTGCTTCTCAAGCTCCCTTAAGATATAAGTCTCCAGCCTGCCGTCCCAGTCCTTCCCTCCGATGCGCAGCATGTCGGATTCCAGCACTACATATTTTTCTTTTACGTCACTGCGTGCCTCCACCACGGCGACATCACAGGTTCCCCCGCCGAGATCATAGACCAGCACTTTTGTGTTATCTTCTAGCGAAGCCTGAAAATAGGCCAGCGCAGCCGCAACCGGCTCCTTGATGAAACCTAAAACGGTAAGCCCCGGTCCCCCTTCCTCTCTGGGAATCTCCGCAGCCGCGCGGATAAATTCTTTTTCATTGTGCTCAAATGCAGCCGGAACCGATATGACGACGCCCTCCAGGGGCTCCTCGATCAGTTTTGTCTTTGCGATGGTAAGCGCGGTATCGACGACCTTCGCCAGAATATAGCCTACGATCTCACGCGCCGAAAACGTTCTTCCGTCCGCCGTGAATGACGAACCAAGCTCCAGCTTTACTTCCCGCTTTAAATTTTTCGCCTCGTCTCCCTGCCCGGCGTCCTCCGCTTCCTCTCCGACCAGGACGCCTTCCCAGTCGTTATAATAAAATACCGACGGAATGCCATATTTCCCGCTCGGAAGCAGCACAACCTGCGAATCCATATATACTGCCGCCGGCAGTGAAAAGCTTGTTCCAAAATCAATGCCCAGTTTCATGCAATTTACCTCCGCGTCATAGCTGAATACGTTCTTTTTGCAGCACAATATCATTATATCGGAAACCCGGCCTGACGCTCCTTTTTACAACCGCCGTGCGCGCGGAAAAATTATCGGAACCGTCACAGACCTCATGAAACTTCCCGTCAAAAGACGTCCCCTCCACGCTTACAATCTCTTCCACGCCAAAAACTGCCAGGGCGTCCGCGATCGAACTCATAAACTCCTCATAATTGAGAACCGCATTGTAATAATCTTCATTTCCGTCCCTCTCTGCCCGCCCTCTGTGAAACGCATATCCGTCCGCGATCAGGTTATAAATCTCCGTCATCGCGCGCGCAAACCGCAGGACATAATTTTCCGTGAGATTGTCCGAATAGCACATCAGCCGCTTTAATTCCCTGCCGATATCCGCCTGCAACGCAGACATGGTTCCGATCAGCTCTTTCTGGCTGTGGCGCCACTCCCCTGCTTCTCTCTGGTTTGCCTCAAGGCGCAGCTTCATCCGCTCCGTACATTCCTGTTCGGCACGAAGGCGCGCATTCACAAAATCAGCTTCCTTTTCCGGACCGGAATCTTCCTTACTGTCCTTCTTACCTATGTTCTTCGCTTTCAGGCAGTTTTTTATACCCTCCACGTTTTTCTGAAAATCCGCAAGACGCCGCTCAAAACCGGCTTCCTGACAGCCTCCGGCAAACAGGGCCACCTTTCCGTCCCCCATCCTGCCGTCCTCCGGCTCCGGCGCGTCTTCCCCGCGCAGACGCCCGAAAACACATGCCGCCGCCTCACACGCATCCGGCAGGCCGGGCCGTCTGCGACGCAGCTGCCCGGCAGCTGCCTTCCCGCCCTTTCGCATCCCTCCGTATACCCTGTCGGCCTCGGCAAGGAACGGCGACGCCTTGATATCACCGTCCCCTTCCATGAGCTCCTTTACGATCAGATCCACCAGTTTTTCAAAATCGATCCGCCTTTCCCTGCCCGTCCCGCTCTTGCGTGCGGCATACCGGATACAGACCGCCTCATAAAGCACCAGACTATCCATCCCTTTCCTCGCTTTCATTCCAACCGCAAAACATTTAACTGTGCCGTTTTCGGAATAATCCGTATCATCATTCCCTTTTCCACTGCAAACACACTGCCCGGCGGACAGTCTGTCCGGCTTTTGTCCTGCCCGATCACACACCAGGTCAGCCCGCTCAAATTCCGGATGCCGACTTTTCCTGCCGGCTTATTGTAGAGAATCTTCAGGAAATCTCCGCCGGGCAGGTGTTTTGAGATCTCTGTGCCCTGCAGGACGTCCGCCACGTAAAGCTTTGCTTCCCGTTTCGCTTCACCGGCGCTTAAAACCTTAAACACAATGCTGTGCCTTCGCACCGGCACGGCCGCTCCGCACTCAAAACAATGCCCGCTGCCTCCAAACGTCATACATCCGCATGCCCGGCACCTTACAAGCCCGGCCCGAAGCTCTTCAAAAGCATCCCCCCACGCCTCGTCCGACGGCCGTTCCGCCCGTTTTTCCTCCGGCAGATAAGTGACAAACGTATCGATAAAGAGATTCTGTATCCGCGCCGGAAGCTTTTTCCAGATCTTTGCCTGCGCCTCCCATTTTACATCCGTGCTGTTTTCGATGGAATTGCGCCGGTCAGACGGATTCCAGATAAACACGGCATCCGTCCCATAAATGACTTTCTGCACGTCAATCTCGCAGACATCATGTTTTCTGCAATATTCCCTGGTATACCTGCCCTCAAAAGGGTAACCTCCGACCAGGAGGCGGAATATATAGACGGCAAACGAAAAGCTGTCCGACCTCTCATCCGGTTTTTTCCCAAGGACGATCTCGGGCGCCCGGTATCCGTAAGTACCGCTGATTGTAACCTTCCCGGGATATGCGATATTGTCGTTGTCAATAATTTTCACATCGCCGGTCACGGGATTAAAAAAAATATTTCCCTCGTTGATGTCCTTATAACACATACCGTGCGTAGAATGTAGCGCCTCCAGAAAAGAAGACATATTTTTAACGATGCGGCAGATTGCGTCGCAGGAAGGATAAAGCCCCGGCCTTGCCCATGCCTTTTTTAACGTCGTGTAATCCTTAAGATCCACCAGGTCCATGATATAACCGAAAGAATCCCCCTCCCCTTCGACAATGGCAAGCGGAAAAACCGCCGTGCTCAGCACGCTGCCGTTTTTATCCCGAAGCTGCCCTTTTGCGATCAGCGTCTCGATATTCTCCCTGATATCGCACGGGTTGCGTTTATAATATTTGTACGCATAAAACTGCTTCGTGCCGAGATTCTGCACCTGCCAGACTTTCGCCTGTCCGCCCTTCCCCAGGGACTTTACAATTGCGTACTGCTCGCCGTTTTCTCCTGTGATCATATCGCCTTTTTTCATATGTATCGTTTCCTTTCTGTCCGGAATTAAAACAATTCTGTCTCGTAGCGCACAAAACCACCAGACGGATCCGCTTCCGTAAGTACATCCTCTTCCCCACAGGCGACATAAAAAGTCTGACTCCCCTTTAACCGCAGCACCTCGCCGGGCACAATCACCCGCTCCTTCGGGTATTTCACTTTCCACGGCCGGTCCGATATGTTCCAGAGGCCATAAATCTGCTTTTCGGGGTTGCGGGTGACACGGAGCATCGGAGCGCTTTCCCCGCCCAGATGGAGATATTTTATGGTCTGCCCCTGATCCATGCATTCATACAGGGGACACTGCAGTTTTCCGCACCGAAGTTTTCCCAGAAAGGCCGGCATCTCTCTTAATTCCGCAAATCCCCTCCGGTCCGCATCCCCTTCCTCCCACCGGATACCGTCGTCAAAGCAATACAGCGTTCCGTCGTCCTTCAGCTGCAGGGTCCTCGCAAAATCCTTTGTACACCCGGCGTTTCGCGCGCCCAGATATTGCTCCAGGCTTCTGAGATTTTCAAACACTTTCAGCCAGAATTCATTCGAATAACTGCTGTCCGTTTCCGCATCCTGAAGACGGGCCAGATATCGCTTCTCCAGCATTTCTCCATTCTCATACAACTCATAAAAACTCTTCACACCTTCGGGCACGAGATAAGAAGACACCTGCCTTCCGTCCGGCAGCACACATCCTTCCACACTTGCAAGAAGCGTACATCCCGCAACATCCACGTCGCCCTTTCCGGTTCCCGGAGACGTTTTTCCTCCTCCGATATGGATTTCATAAATCCGGCCGTCTTTTACAGCCGATAAAAGAATCGTCCCGCCGCAGACCCGCTTAAAAATGAGTTCCTCATACCCCATTCTTTTCAACGCTTCCCGCACAGACACTTCTGCCGGCATTGGATGTGAAAACGCTTCCTGCGCTTTTGCCGGCTGCGGATGCACAAGCACGACCGTACAGTCGTCCCCTGTCCGCGCCGACACGTCGATGCCTTCCACCGTAAAGGGATATTCCGGCACTTCCCGCTCCCGCACCTGCGCTGCCAGCGCCCTGGCATACCGCAGAAACGAATCCTCCCGGTCCAGTTTATCGTAGATTCCGTCGGTCGAGAGCAGCACATGATCAAAAAGGCTCCTCTCATAAACATCCGTAAACAAAGCATACGCGCCACGCTCCGATGCGAGAGAGTTCGTCTTTGACCCCACTTTCACCGAATGCCGTTTCATAAGCTGCGCGTGTCCCCGCCCGTCAAAAAGCAAAACCGCGCCGTCGCCAAGCTGCCCCAGCACATAAAAATTCCTCGTGACAGCCGCGAATAAAACCGTCGTCCCATATTTCCGGATAATCTGTCTTCTGCCGCATCCCTCCCCCGGACGCGCTTCATCATCTTTCAGCACCGCCTGCCTCCAGCGCTCAACCAGCTTCACTTTCATCGCACGGCTTAAAAACGCCGCGACAAGCTCACTCTCGTCCGCCCCTCTTTTTTTCATCTCCGCACAGATCTCTTCCGCCAGGCGCGCCGTCTCCTCACACGCCAGCCGCGCACCGACGTCGCTTCTGGTATATGCCTCCCCGCCATGCCCGTCCGCCACGGCGGCAAAAAAGAGTTCCGGTGCGATCTCTCTCGCAACGCAATAGTCCTGGCAGGGCTTTTTTCCCACAACATGGCCGCTCCCGCGTTTTCTCACGTAAAAGGCGCCGCACTTTAAGCCCGGCATACCGATGTTTCCGCAATCCTCCAGGTTTAAAACCGGATCCTCCATCCCGCCTCATGCCTCCCGCCTATCTGGTATTTTTATAATGAAAGAAAGAGACACCGATACCTCTGATGCCTCTTTCCCATTTTTTATCATTCGTCCTCTCCCCAGTCGGGGTCGCCCAGGTCAATCACATCCTCGTCATCGGTAATGCTGGAATACATGCTGCTCACTGCGACCCAGTTGATCACACTGCCCAGGTCCATCGCCTTATCCACCTCAAAAATCAACGGCTGCTGCTGGTCTGCGATCAGCCCGACAGATGCAAACTCCACAAGCTCATCTCTGTTATAATCCTCCACGCCGATCGCCACTCTCGTGACCTTTTCCTTTCCCGTATTCCCGGAAAGCTTCTGCTTCATCTCCTCAATGGCGTCCAGATAATCCCCATGCTCGCCCGGATTACAATACCCGTCCGTGATCAGGATCACAACCGGGTGAAGCGCATGCGCGCCGAGATACTGCTTTCTGAGCGCCTTGTTTGCCTCCCGGATCGCCTTGGGCGTGCTCGTCCCGCCGACGACGTCTAAGTCCTGCCATACCACTTCGCCGATCTCTTCGCCCTTCTCAACCGTGCCCACTTTCCACACCGCCTCGTCGCTGAACGCTATGATACGCAGTTTTATATCGACACACTCGTCTTCCGCCATTTTCATCAATGTACTCTTGAGCGCCGGAATCGCATGATTGAGCTGTGCAATACGTCCGTTCACCATCGAATATGAATTGTCCAGAAGAAGAATCAGATTTAACTCTTCCCTTGTTATAATACCGTCTCTGTTCGCCATCGTATCCTCCTACGCCGACGTGACGATGTCCACGCCGCACCGTTTTCATTCTGTCCGTGTATACGGGAACCCCCTTATTTTTCCATGAACATTTTATCACAAAGTGCGGCCTTGCACAAGAAGTTATAAAATATAAAAGACTTTTCAGGCCAAAATTAACCCGGTACGAAATGGAAACCATAGTCAATTCCTTTCCATAATATTACTGGACAATTTGACAAAATCGAAAAATGGAGGGATCGCAATGCAAAGCGTAAGAATTTATGAAATGATATTTTATTTAAATAATCAGATGACACATCACAAGTACTGCCTTTTCCCGCACCTCATACACAAACGAAATATCCGAATATTTTTCCGCAAAGGATAACACCTTTTCTGATACTTCCAGCCCGACCACGCCTTTTTGGGGATTCATGGAATCCGTCCTGACCGAAGGAATCCCGTACCTGAGCCCGATCCCGAGCGCTTTTGTAAAGGCCTCCCCGACCGCCCAGGCCAGACAGGAATCCACCGTGCGGACGCGTCCTCTCTGCACCGCCACATCAACCCCGATCGCATGATCTGCAAAACCGGCGAAAACAATCCCGGCATCGTGTGAGATCGAAACGGCATAATCCGACGGCACACCGTTGACATAAAGCTGTGGTTTTCCGGACTGTTCCCCATATCTTTCGTTCAGAATACAGATATCTGCGTATTCCACTCCCAGCTCCCTCGACAGCAGGTATTTCAGCGCAGATCTGCCGCCCAGATATTCCATGCCCTTCCTTTTTCTCTTCCGATAAAGGGGAAGTTCTCTCGCATGCAGCAGGGAACTGTCCGGATTCCGCATCCTTATATCCTCTGACACAATCACATTTTTTTCCGTGTGAAAACATCCTTTTATTATGGATGCACACAGAACATGATCAGGCATAAAAATTCTGCAGGTCCCCGGACCAGTTTACGTCGATTCCTTCTTTCTGCCCCCTGTCGCGCAGTTCTTTCAGCAGCTCTGCAATCAGAATTTCCTTTTCCGTCTGAAAGAATACGCTTACAGGGTATACGTCCAGCATTTTCGCCGCCGGCATCGGAAGCGTCATCGGCGTCAGATTCAGCTCGTCCGCGCACCCCGTCTCAATGATATATTCCAGAAGCCCCTCTAAGGAATCCAGGTTTTTCGAATTTACCACCGCCGCAATCACAATCCGAAGCCCGCTGTGTTTTCTCTCCCTGCACGCATTCAGACGCGTCAGATTGTCCAGAAGGATTTTCAGATCACCGCTTCTTAAAAAACGGAACAGTTCCGCATCGACGGTATCACAGCTCACATAAATTTTATCCGCCTCCGCCAATGTATCAATCTCTTCGTCGGACAAAGCTTTCGCAAAATTTGAAAAAAGCGAAATCCTTAAGCCGGGATACGTCGCTTTTATCCTTCGGATGATGCGGGTCCAGCCGGCAACCAGTGTAAACTCTCCAATGCCTGTGGTTGATATTTCCCGGACTCTCCAGGCTTTCGTAAGGACATCCAGCAGATCGAAAAATTTCTCAACCCCCATATCCGCAATCCAGTCTTTAAAGGCGGATGTACTGTGTAAACAGTAGATACATTTCAGATTGCACCTGGTCGTGATTTCAAAAAAAAGCTCGTCCGCATGATCGATCCTGCATATCTCTTCCGCGTCGTCTGTGATCCGCGGGATACAGCCCTCCTTAAATAATTCCCCCACAAAATCACTCACCGTTTCATATTCCCTGAGCATCATACAGCCTTTGCAGAAACCGGGCAGTTTTTCCGCGATCATCTCACGGCGGAGCCGGTACACCTCGTCGCAGTTCAGGATCTCCCCCGCCTTTCCGGGATCGCAATGCTCCGGGTCAATTTTCTGCGTGCGCGACGGTTTCATACAGCAGAACCAGACCCGGCCGTTATTATGCACATAAATCTGCTTCCACAACTGGATACAGGCCTTCATTTTTTTCATCTCCTTTTCCGACTGACAGTCATCCGAACAGGATATATTCCCGCATGTCCTCATGCAGCGGATATTGCTGCATGATCAGATTGGCTGTCTTTATACACTCCTGCATCACGCCGTTCACTCCGCCAATCACGGATACCCAGTGACTCGCAAAAAAGAGACGGTCGTACATGCCCTGATTCTGGTGTCTGGAACGGTCATACACATAATCCTGATATTTCTCAAACCCTAAATAGGCTCCTTTCGTATTCCCGCATTCCCGCTCATAGGTGACAGGCGTTGCCGCCTCCACAAAAACGTAATGTCCCCGCATTCCGGGATAACGCTTCTCCACATCCGCCAGCACACGTTCCACCAGAAGCCGCTTTTTATCGCTGTATCCCCCGTCCGGCCACCAGTGGTTTTCAAAATCATAAGGCACCAGAATACCGATGCACATCTGTGCGCCTCCTGCCGGTGTGGACGATGCGTCCCGGCTGAATGCGGTAAAACATTGATACCAGTAGCCGTCCGGCAGATTTTCCCCTTCTGTCTGCATGACCCTGCGCACTTTCCCGATATTTCTTTTGTCCGGATAGCAGATGACGGAGCCGAAGTCCAGGCCCAGTTCCTCTAACGTGCGGTCGAAGCCAAGCCAGATGCTCAGACAGGACTTCGATATTTTCCATTTATCCTGCAGACGGTCCACTCCGATCAGACTGCGGTACGTCTTATGGATATCAATGCCGGAAACAATCACGTCAAAGGCATATTCCCGCCCGTCCGCCACAATTCCGGTAACCTGGCTGCCCTGTGTGCGGATCTTTGTGACCATGGTATTTTTATGTATGACGCCCCCGTTTTTTTCAATCTGTTCCACGCACTTTGAAATAATATGGTATGCTCCCCCTGCCGGAACATAGTACTCCCCCTGCCCTTTGATTTCAAAATAGGTCATCGGGATGGCAAGCGCCACGCTTTCTTCATCCAGCTCCAGCATTGCAAGAATGATCTCTTTCAACAGCACATTTTCAAAATATTGCTCCACAAACTGTTTTGCCGTTCTGGATATATTGGGGATATATTTTTTTATTTCCGACGCACAAAGCCCCCGGAACGTCATATCAGCCGCAAATACCTTATTCATAATCTGATAGAGCTCCGTAATTTCCGCAAAAAAAGCCTCGATCCGTTCTTTTTCTTCCGGAAAATGGCGGATCAGCTCCAGATCCATCCGCTCTGTGCACTGATCAATCCGGATGTCATCGCCAAACTGGTAATATTCCCTGTACCGCGTCCACGTAAGACGCCCGATCCCTGCCTGCCCGCAGTATCCGTCCACCATATCGGCACAGCTTTTTGACCCGATCCTTAAGACAGCCGGGTGGATCCGGTACCCCTTCCGCCCGAAAGCCTGGCAGTATCCGCCCGGAATCGGATTCTTATCAAAGATCTCAACCTCATACCCCCTCTCCGACAACAGAACCCCCGTAAAAATACCGCCGATGCCGCCGCCCACAATCCCGACTTTTCTTTTTCCCATCGTCATAACAAAACCTTTTATCCTTCCATAATTTCACGGTATGATATCTTTTGCAGTTTCCTTTTAAAATACCACAAAATCAGCTCCACAATCCCGACGGTAAGCAGCAGACAGCATGCAATGGATACCGGGCTGATACTGACGGGATAAGCAATATCCGAATTTGCAGAAATAATATGAAACATGACCGTACAGAGCACGATCGTATACGGAACGGAAATAACAAATCCCGCCACAGCCACCAGCCGGTATCCGTCAATCACAGCCAGATTGCACTCTTTTTGCGTATATCCGTACATTTTCATAAGCGCAATATACCTGCGGTTTCCGTTTACCACCCCTGCCAGCGACAGAGACAGGGTTATAAAACCGACCGCAAGCCCGCAGAGGAACAGCATCACAGACAAAATCACATAAATACCGGTCGAACGCTCAATCGTCTCCCCGACCTCTTTTCTGGAAGTAACGCTCAGATAAAGCTCCTCGTCAAAAACAATCTCGTTGTCTGTATAAATGCCATTATAGTCGTCTTTCCCCAGCCCAAACAGACTGGCCGCCAGCGCTTTTCCCACATAAATATTGCTCCCGTAAACGCTCTGCGAGACTGCGCCGACCTTTGTATGATACTCCTTATCCTTTAATACGATCGATATCCCGTCTCCTTTGCGCAGACCATATTTAATCTGCATCCACTGATTGATTACGACCCCGTCCAGCCGTCCGATCTCTATCTCGGCTCCCTGCGTATCATCCAGATGAAGCATGCGTGTATTTTTATTGTCAATCACACAGAGGTTCAGATGATAAAACACCTCTTCCGATTCCGTCTTCAGACGGACCGGCTCGCACAAATATTTCAGACTGTCCTGATACTTTGTCTCATCATCCTGTACTTCAATAAACCGGACGTCGTTCTCATAATGATATTCGCTCAGCACAAGCTCCCTGATCCCTGCCGTCATATGATACGTTGTATATGCGAACTGGATCTGGACCCCCAGGGCAAACCCGCCGAATAAGACAAAGAAAAGAACCGCCTTTTTGGAAAAAAGCAGCGTCGTCCGGACCCCCTTCAGATAACTTGAAAACTGTATTTTTTTGTTTCTCCAGACGACCATTCTGTTTGCAGCGGCGCCGGTCTCATTGCGGATCATCAGGAGAGCCGGTCTGTTTACCTTGAAAAACGCCCACAAAAAAGCAATCACAGTAAAGGCAAGCGTCGGGACAGCCGCCAGAAACAGCAGATTCTCCGGCACAATCCCCCAATGGGCATACGGAAGGGAAAACATACCGAATACCAGCCCGTAAAACAGACCCGCAAGCTGATGCCCGGCAAGATACCCCGTGACCGCCGGAATACCGACGATAAAAAAATAGAAACCATATTTCCCTGCCACTTCAAAATTTGTATATCCAAGTGCCTTGAGCACGCCGAGATTTTTATACTCTTCCCTGATCTGTCCGCTGATGGTAATCAGCAGCAAAAGAACCGCGACAGAAGCCAGTATGCCCATGGAAAATCCCATAATAATCTGGTTCATCGTTTTCTGTGAATTTACGGCCGACAGGATCTGCGGGTTTTCTGCACTTTCTAAAAACAAATGAAAATCCTGATCCTGTTTCATTTTCTGTGTGTCTCTCTCCGCGCCCTTTCGGAAAAGACCTGCATACGTGACATTCACCGTCTTTGACTTTGTAAACTGTTCAAACGCATCCGCTTTCACGACTGCGATACACTGTGTTCTTTCGTCATACATTTTCCCCGTATTGTCCACAACAGGGGAAATCTGATCCGGCAGCACGACGATGGCGGATATCGT
>CANDFU010000023.1 GCA_947384095.1 uncultured Roseburia sp.
CACTCTTTCCCTACACGACGCTCTTCCGATCTTCTTCATCACCTCATCCAGTGTGCTGATCAGCGTCTTGTTCGTCGACTGAAGCGTTTCAATGTCTACAATACCGCGCTCGCTTTCCCTTGCCGTCTCAATCGTAGCGATTTTAAGCGCCTCTGCATTCTTTTTCAACAGTGAATTCGTCATGTCTGTCACTTCCCGCTGTGCCCTGGCCGCCTGGCTGGAATGATTTAAACCGATCGCGATCACCATCTGACTCTTCCACAATGGAATCGTATTCACCAGCGTGGATTGGATTTTTTCCGACATGGCCGTATCGTTGCTCTGAATCAGGCGGATCTGAGGCGCCATCTGCATCGAAATCGTCCGCGTCAGCTCCAGGTCGTAAATCTTCTTTTCAAAACGTTCGCACATCGAAGCAAAATCATTGGCAGCCTGTGTATCCTCCGGAAGCCCGCTCTGTTCCGCTTTTTTTAAAAGGGCCGGAAGCTCAACGGTTCTCGCCTGCGTCAGCTTCTGCTTACCCGCAAGGATATACATCGACAGCTCCTTAAAATAGTTTAAATTAAGTTCGTACATCTTATCCAGCATGGCGACGTCTTTTAACAATGTAACCTGGTGATTCTCCATCACCTTGCAGATTTTGTTGATATTTGCCTCTGCCTTGTCATACTTTATTTTCAGGTTCTCGATTTTATTGCCGCTTTTCTTAAAAAAGCCCAGAAATCCTTTTTCCTCTTCCTCCATCTCAAACCCTTTAAGCTCCGAGACTACATCCCCGAGCATCTTTCCGATCTCTCCCATATCTTTCGTGCGCACGCTGTTGAGCGCATTCTCCGAAAAATCGGCAATCTTTTTCTGGCTTCCCGCCCCGTACCGCAGGATCATCTGTGTATTTCTGATATCAATCTGCGCGGCAAAATCGTCTACCATCTTCTGCTCTTCCGGTGTCAGCACCACCTCGGGGACCTTCGGCCGGCCGCCCTGCGAAGGCTGCGCGCCGCTTGCTGCCATATCCCCCTCTTCCGGCTGCGGAAAAGGATCCAGGGTAAGAGAAGGTGCTTCTTTTAACATTTCATCCAGATCACTGCTCATTGTCATATTCCTCCGTTTTTCTCATTTATCGTTCCCGGCTGACTGTCGCGAACTCCATCTCCCGCGTCAGTCCCTCCCGCGCAAGCATCGTCTTTAAGACCTGCGCATCCGTGGTGGCGTCAAATACGGCGTCCTGAAACAGATTGTTTAAGAGCTCCGTAAACTCCTGGTTTATAATATCAAGAGTATTTTCGATTTCCGCCTTAGCCTCTGTAATCTCCTCCCCGGGCGCGCTCACCTGGTCAAACTCCGCATACGCTTCCACCAGTTTTAGCGTGGTGGGAAGATAATAGTCCATCAGCTTATGCATCCGGTGCATCTGTTCGGGATGCTCCTTTATACTGTCAAAAATATCTTTTAACAGATTTTCCAGGCAAAACAGGCGCGCGCAGATTCCGTCTCCGGAAATCCGGTCGTTTAAATTCCGCAGCCTGCGGATACACTCCATTCCTTCTGCGATCATCGTATCAAGCTCGGCGTCCTGCGTCCCCGGCTGTACGTCCGCCGCATCGCCCTGCACGCTCCGGGCCGTTTTCTGCTCCGCTTCCTCCCGCAGCCTGCGGCCGTCCTCCGCCTTAAGATACTGCCTGAAAACCGTATCGTTTAACATAAAACAAGTCTTATTCTCATCGAGATGTCCCTCCGGAAAAATACCGGCCTCCAGCATTTTTCCGAGATCCTTTGCGACGTAATTCTCACTTTTCCCGGTATTCTTTGCCAGATAAGAAATCTCTCCAAACATCCGGTTGTCACAGAGAGACACATAACGTCTGGCGCGTCTTAAGCGCCGTTTCTGGCCGATTCCCAGACGGACTACGCCAAAAAAGACCGCCAGAAAAATAAAATTGACAATCCATCCCTGTAAAGTCGTCGTATCCCCGGAGGCAAAAACGAGCAGGCGCACAAACGTCACAAAACTGGTGATACCAAGGCCAATGCCGCCGAATACCTGACAGAGAACGCCGGATACATTCCCCACTTTCTTCATATTGACAAAAGAAAGGTCTGCAGACCGCCGGGTCTGCGGCAGATTCTGCTGTCCGTTCTGCCATGCGGGATGCACAATGGGACGCTGCCGGTTCTGCCAGGTCTGCTGGGCTCCCGGCTGCTGCCAGAGCGGCCGGGCCTGCGTTTTCACCTGCTGCCAGGTCTGCTGGGCCTGCATCCCGGCCTGCTGCGCCTGTGCCCTCACCTGCTGCCAGGCCTGCGCCGCGCCGAAGCCGGTCTGCGGACCGCCTGTTTCCGGCTGTTTCCACGGCTTTGCATCCTCCTGTTTTGCCTGCTGCCATACCGGCGGTATCCCCTCCTGTGAACTGTCCGCCTCCGGCTGCTTCCATGGCTTTGCGCCCTCCTGTTTTGCCTGCTGCCACACCGGCGCTGCCTGTCCGCCTCCGGCCGGCCCCTTCGGACGATTCCATGTCGGCCGCGCCGGACCGATATCCGGCTGCGCACCTTTACTCTCCTGCCCCGTCGGCCTCCATGCCGGCGGCGGCACCCGGTCTGCGTCGCCTCTTCCGTCCGCAGGGATATGTATGCCCACTTCGTTGAGCACACTTGTGGCCGTCTGTGACACCAGCGCATTCAGATTGCGGAAATCCCCGCTCTTAAGAGCTTCCGCCAATGCGCCTTTTATCTGTTCTCCCGTCTGATTCCAATTCTGATTATCACCCATATAAGCAAAACCTCTTTTATTCTGAATGCATAACGTTACTGCCGACTTTATTATCACACAACAGCCCCGGACGCGCAATAGTTTCTTTCCTCTATCGCATCACCGCAATGCTGATGGAAAACCGATCTTCCCCGGGCAGTATCTGTGCCCGGTATCCGAGCGCTTCCATTGCCCGTTCTAAAGCCCGTATCATCTCCGCGCGCACCTGACGGTTCTTTTCCCGGTATCGTATTTCCTCTCCCCCGGCACCGCAGTGAAACCGTAAAATATAGGCCTTCTGCGCAGACTCGATCGTCACACCGATCTGATACCGCAGCAAAAGCTTTCGGCAGAGCTCCAGCATCAGATACATCAGATAAAAGAGATAACTCATCTGCTCTGCATCGATCCTGTCTTTTGAAGAACGGCGTATCCGTACCGTACACCCTTCCTCCGGAATATGGTAGCGCTCCATTATTTTTTTGATCCCGGCCTCATATCCCGGCCCGCCGGTAATCATCAGTGTTTCATACTCCTCGATCATCCATCGGTACCAGGCAGCAAGCCTCTTTTGAATTTCCGGCGGCCGCTCTCCGAGGGCAAGATTGCACGCGATCATCTCTGCAAAGATACCTGCGGCGCGCTCATAGTGCTCCATACCACGTTTTTGCAGCTCTTTTAACCGCAGATATTCCTGCTCCATGGACGACACTTTCATCTCCGCAGTCTGGCCCGCCGCCTCCCCTTTGTGCATCTCCTTATACGCAATCGCCGCGTCAATCGGCGCGATGAGGTCGTCCGCGACCTGACAGGGCTTGATAATGACTTTAAACGTCTTGCATTCATTCATAAAAGAGACGGTTTCCATTATTTTGTTGGCCTCCGTCATAACGATGCGCACTGTCTCCGGCGAAATCATCTCGATTACTCCGAACAGCTCCGCTCCCGAAAGTACGGGCATTTCCATGGAACCGATAAAGACGTCCGTCTCCCGGTTCTCCACTTCGTCAATCCCCTCCTCCGCAGAGTCAACAAGCACATATTCAAAATTTTTATCTATCCCTTCAAGAATTGCCCGGATACGCGAGGCGTGCACCTCATCGGGCTCCACAATCACCACAAACTTCATATCCTGCTCCTTTCCCGCACTGCTTTTTCCCTATCATCATAACAAATTCGAAATCCGGGCACAATTCTTTTTCAAAAAATAAGTCACACTTCTTTGTTCCCCACATACTATACAGTGTAAGAAAAATTTTGGAGGATTTGATTTATGAGTGATTTAGCAGCAACGAACTGTGGTGGCGGATGTTCCTGTAACGAGGGAGGCTGCGGCTCCATTCTCTGGATTATCCTGTTACTGTGCTGCTGTGGCGGCAACAACGGCGGATTTTTCGGAAATAACGGCAACGGATGTGGATGCGGCAACGACAGCTGCCTGTGGATCATCCTGCTTCTCTCCTGCTGCGGCGGCTTCGGCGGCAACGGATGCGGCTTCTGCTAATCTGATCTGAACCGGGCGGGGGAATCAGCTTCCCCTGCCGCCCTGCGGGGTGCTTCCGGGCTCTCGCGCCGGAGCGCGGCTGCATCGGCAGCCCTGTCCCCCGGGCGCGGCGTGCGCGTTCCCCGGAGGGCCTTTTCTCAGGAAAGCCATTTACTTTAGCGCTTCATAACAACGGTGTCTTTCCTATGACGAAAAAAGAATCCTGCCCCGCAGGATTCTTTTTTCGTCATATTTCAGCGACGCCCTTTTCTTTCTTTTCCTTTTTTGTATGTTCCCTCATTATCTTTTCATACGTTCTGCATTCCTTCGGAACCTTTTTCTTCCGGATGCATTCCTCATCTATTTCATAGACGCTGTTTCCGTCGATTACCAGCATACAATCATTCCTCCTCACTATGATATATGCCCGCCTCTGTCATAAAGTGCCTTTTCAACACATAAACTTTAAGAAAAAAGGCAGGCAGAAAATGGAATCCACGACAAACACAACTCCGTTTGACAATATGACACAGACCAGGCAGCTGCAGATGCTGAAAACTGTGATTCCGTACATGAAGGAGGAACAAAAAAAACAATTTGCCATATTAATAAAATATATGGAGCTGCAGAACACCATCCAGGTTTTTTCCCAGCAGGATAAAGTAATGTCCATGTGCTCCGTGGACGACGGAGGCAACAATATGCTGGCCATGTTAAACGATCTCCGCCAGTTTTGTACGGAGCGGGAGCAGGAAACCCTGGATATGATCGCGAACATGTTCTCCATGATGGAAACCTATGAAACCATATTCAACTGACGGAAAAGAAAGGAAAACCATGGATAACAATATCTTAAGAAATAATCCGATGCTCGCAAATATATCCCCGGAAAAGCTTCAGTTTCTCATGAACTTTGCCGGGAGCAAAAAACCGGCCGAAATGAAAGATATGATGCCGTTTCTGCTCGCGACGATGAATTCCGCAAAATCAAAGAACATCCAGTTTTCAGAGTCGGAGACTGATCTGCTCGTCTCCGTCCTGAAACAGAATATGTCGCCCGAGGAGGCTGAAAAGGCAGACAAAATCATGAAACTGATGAGAGAAAGAAAGAGCGGCTGACCTGCCGCTCTTTTCCGGATATTACAATACAAGAGAAGGAGCCGAATATGCCCGCGCCGCCAGCTCCCCGTTCAACAGATACAGGCTGCGCGCGTCATCACCGAACAGTTCCATTTTCGTGATCAGATCCATGGAATTTTTTTCTTCTTCTCCCTGCTCCTTGATAAACCAGTCCAGAAACTGGGTCGTGCGGAAATCCTTTGCCTCCTGGGCCGCCTCGTAAATCGTGTGAATCAGAGAAGTCACATATTTCTCATGCTCAAGCCCCGCCTTCAGCGGATCCATCAGCGTCTCAAACGTCTTATCCGGTTTTGCGATCGCCTCAAGCGTCACCTTCTCGCCGTTGTTCTGCAGATACTGATACATTAACATCGCGTGATCCTGTTCTTCCTTCGCCTGGATCTCATACCAGTTTGCAAACCCGTCCAGGCCTTTCTGCGTATAAAAATTGGCCATGTCAAGATACAGATACGCCGAATAAAACTCCTTGTTGACCTGCTCATTCAGTAAAGCCGACACCTTTTCATTCATCTTTCGTTCCTCCCGCATAAAAATAGATTCTTTTATCAGACTAGATAAACCACGGTTATTATACTATTCCGCCGGCTTTACCGCAAGTAAAAACAGAAAAACGGTTACGCTTTTTCTGCCCGCTCTTCATGGTATTGTGATCTGCAAAAAACCGTCTCTTTTCCCTCAGTAATCCCGTTTTCGTTGAATGCGTCCACACGCACATAGTATGACATCCCTTTTACCAGCGCGCCGATCACCTGCTCTTTCCCAAAAATCTGGCAGCTGTGGTAAAGTTTTCCGGGGCTGCTCCCCCACAAAATATTATATCCGACCGCACCTGCCCCCTTCACGGTAACTTTCATATCCAGCTCACTCACGCGCTCCACCGTAAACGACGGGGCTTCCGGTTTTTCGCCGTCTCCGATTCCAAAGACACGCAGACCCGAAATACAGGGCCGCTGGGCATACGGGACCGCAAATACCGTCAGCTTCAGAAAACGGACGCTTATCCCGTCTTCCCGCACCACAAGGTCATGGGGCAGATCCGTATCCGCCTCTGACTTGTCCTCGATCACGGTGTAATGCTCTCCGTCCGCAGACCCCTCCAGCTTCCAGCGCGTCACATAATCCGTTCCGTCGATGCAGCGCGCCTGCGTCGTACCGCGAATCTCGCCCGGCACCGGAACGTCGATATGATCATCCGCAAAATTGATCTGGACGGCGCGGACATCACTCACCTTCCCCAGATCGATTTTTAACCACTCGCCCGGTTTTTCGGACGCCGCCCTCCACCAGGTCTGCACATTCTCATCCGTCGCAAGCTGCGGCCCGCCGCCCGGCATGGACGAGGAAGCCTCCGCCGCCTTTCCGTAACTTAACAGAAACCATTCCGGTTTTTTCCAGGGATCCGTTTCCTTATCACAGACCGCCGCCGGCCAGTCGCCGTACCGCTGATTGCAGAAAAGCTCCCCATCCGCGTCAAACCCGGCCCTCCACAGTCCCACGCGGCGCTCAAAGTCAAAGTTTCTGCTGATCTGCATCGTGGAAGCATGCCAGAGGTTGCCCTGTTTATCCCACATCGTAGAGCCGTGCCCCGCGCCCCGGATAAACCCGCCCGGCTTATAGGAATACGGATTATTTTCCGCCAGCGCAAACGGCCCCAGCGGGGCATCCCCGACATAGACGGCGTCCGCATAAATATTGTACTGGGTTCCCGGACATGCGTACTGCAGATAATAGTTTCCCTGATATTTTGTCATCCAGGCCCCCTCGACATAAGGCGCGTCGCTTAACATCCCCTTGATCAGCGGGATATATTCTTCCGGAAGATCCTCTTCCCTGCTGTTCTGTGCCTGTAAAAACTGCGCAAAAGCAGCCTCCACTTCCTCCTTCGTCTTCGGATACCGGCTGTGATTTTCCCCGGCCCGCTCATATCCCTTGCTCCAGGCGTCCCCGGCAACCACCGCTTTTTTCTCTCCGAGCGGGCGCATTGTCTCAGGGTCAAGTTCCACGCCCCAGACCGGCGCGGCGTTGGAGCATCCCCAGTAAAAATACAGCCTTCCGTCGTCATCGCAGAACAAGTTCGGATCCCAGAAATCAAACGTGCCTTTTATTTCCTCGTACGGGCCGTTTATGACATCTTTCGTCCGGTAAAAATTGCAGGGTTCTCCGCGCTTTGATGCCGAGAAATAGACATATTCCCCGACGACTCTCACGTCCGGCGCATAATCGTAGAGAGGCAGATTCTCCGGCAGCCTGTGGCTCTGCCAGTGCGCCAGGTCATCCGACGCCCAGACGCTAAGCTGCATCGATGCAAACATATAATAGCGCCCCTTAAAACAGATCATGGAAGGGTCCGCCGCCTCCCTTCCGATCTGAATACCGCCTCTGCGCTGGTCGGCATTAAACTGATACCGGTAATTGACATTGATTGGATTGCAATAATATTTCATTTTTCACCTTTCTCATATAAATGCACTTCCCCCGTGATTCCGCTCCCGCATACAGGCGGCGCCGCCAGCATCTTCCGATACCCTTCCAGCAGCGGATAGCACTGGCGTTCCAGCGTCGTCGCGACCTCGATAGCCAGAATATTTTCCCCCGCCTGTCCCGAAAGGGCATACCGGTACTCCGGCACGATCTGGATCCCCGCGCTTTCCCCGTTTAAAAATACCTCCACGCCTTCGCAGGCGTCCGTGATCACAAGCACAAGACCGGTATCCTCTTTCAGCCAAAAACGGGTTTCATACCGGACATATCCGGAAAATTCCGGCTGCTCCTGCGCAAGCAGATCCGGCAGCGCTGTCTGCCGCGCCTCACCGAAAGCCGGATAAGCCGCCCCCTCGCAGACCGCACGCGTAAAACCGCCCAGCGCAATCTCTTTCCCGCAGCATTTTTCACACGCATCCCCGCCATGCAGACCGTCCTGAAGCAGGCCGCACGTGCCGCAGACGAGAAAACAGCTTTTTAACGGTTCGATACAGACCGGGACCTCCACGCCCTCCTGCGTCTCCGCAGAATCCGCCCGTTCCACGCGATTAAACCATCCGTCATACCGGAAAACCGTTTCCTTTTCCACCGGCAGCACAACCTTCCCGCGCCAGACCTCTTTCCCCTCATTTACCAGGAAAAATGTCTCCGTGTCCCCGTGAATCTGCAGGATGCGGATCCGGTCGTCTGCCGGTGCGATCTTTGCTCTTTTTACCGGCAGCCCCGATACGGTATCCGCCAGTTCATCCAGAGAGACAACCGGACAATCCGCCAGAAGCCCGGGTAGTCTTTCATCTCCCTCGCAGACTGCTTCCGGTCTCTCACCCACAAAAAATACGGGCAGTCCGGCCTCTGTTAACCGCGCCAGTCCCGACGCCGCCGCCCTTGGCAGCCTTTTGCAGCCCGGCACGAGGAAAACATGGTACTCCTGCCCGTTTACGACAAACGGACAGCCGTAAACGGCGCCATACCTCCCGGGGTCGGCAAAGACATCCGCCGGGATCACATGGCAGTCAATCTGTCTGTCATAGAGCCTGCGCAACGGTTTCTCAAACGGCATCGCGTCCCCGTCACACCATTCTGCCTCGCCGTGATAGAGAATCGCAACAGGCACCACATGTTTTCCGGAGCTTGTGAGCGTCGCCGCACGGTTCATATAGCGCACCAGCTCCCCGAAATGGCGGTATTGCGGATTGTGCCCGTGCGCATAAAAGTGCGGCGGACAGTCGGGATCCGGAAAATCCGCTCCGCTGAAGGCATGCGGCACAAAGTAATTGATGCCCCGCACGAGGAAATGGTCTGCCAGGTATTTTTCCAGCTTTACGCCTTCCTGCCATCCATAGTTGCCGAAAATCTCGCACATTGCATTTCCGTGTTTGTGCGGCTCGATCGCCGCCGCGCTCTGCGCCAGCTTTGCAAGGCCATAGTGGTAAAATTCGCCGTTGCGCGGGCGACGCATCTGATTCAGCGCAGGCCCGTCCTCGCCCTGCGGAAGCACCTGTCCGCCGATATCGTCGATGCCCGCCATATCCTGTCCATACAGCCCGCGGAAATAATGTCCGAGACTGGAACCCGTCCGGCAGTGCTGACCGTCGTCCTCGATCACATGGCCGATATAGGAAACGCCATGGGCCCTGCACCAGTTTCCGATCTGCTCGCTGAAGTTTTTCTGTACTAGCCTTGTCAGCTCATCCATATAGACGGCATGGACAAACGATGTCTCCGCGTCCGTCCCCTGCCGCCAGAGAGCCGACAGACGCATCTGCCAGCCCGCTCCCAGACGACCGGCAACACGCTCCATAAGGGCCGGGCCCCACGGCAGATCCTGGTTACAGCCTAATATATTTCCCTTCTGATAAAGCATGCCGTTTCCCAGCTCCGGTTCATCCGAGAAAAACCCCACGATCGTACTCCCGAAGTCGGCGGCATAGCGGGCGTAATGCGGCTCATAGACGGCATCGATCAGAAGGCGGCAGCTCTCCTCTTCCGTCATATTGATATAATCCCTGTGATAACCGCTGTTATGGCTCGCCGCCACCACCTCCAGCACCCATTTTCCGGCACTCTTCTCAAACAAAACCTTCCCGCCGCAAAGACAGTCCGTCAGATCGACAGCCGTCCCGTCTTCCTTCCTTGCCGCCACGCTTAAAACCACATCCGTAGCGCTGTCAAAGACCCTCGCGGGCGGCTGGTTAAAAAACATGGATTCCATCGCGGAAAGCCCTTCTTTTTTCTTAAGCCCGGGCGCGTCCAGAAGCTCCCGCTCCCTTAAGTCAATCTCCAGGCTTCCCGCTTCTTCGTCCAGCTCAAGTGTATTGCAGAAAATATTCTGCCTGCACAGCTTTTGCTCTGCCCGGAGAACTGCGCCGTTTGCAAAACCGGTCGGGAAATGACTGTCGTCCAGAATCCAGACCTTCATCCCGCGGCTGCGCGCCTCATCCAGGATGACATCCAGATCCTGCCACCACTTCGGCCCGCAGAAATCCGGGTGAGGCCGGCTCTCCACACAGACCGCGCCGCACCCGGCGCCGTCGATCGCCGCCATCATCTCCCGCAGCGTCGCCTCATCCTCCCCGTGCTGCCAGAAAAACGGAAGCATATGATTGTCCCACTCCCCGTCAAGCAGCCTTCCTATTGTCTGATTCATATGATCTCCTTTCCTGCGGCAGTTTCCACCCTGCCGCCGCTTTTTCTGAAACATATTATTGCAAAATATACTCTGACGCGGCCTTTACGGCTCTGCTCATACCACATACCGATTCAGAAACTCCGCGCTCACCTGCAGAGACTTCACCGGCGACTTTTCCACCCAGTTTTTATGGCTCTCCAGAATGACTGCATCCACCGGAACGGAAAGCGCCTGTTCCAAAAGCTCCGCCAGATTCATATTGCCATAACCTAGTTCCATGCTGTCGGATTTTAAGATCGGCGTCATCGACGGGCCCGCAATACGCGTTCCGCGGTCGTTAATGTGATACAGCCGCATCCTTTTCCCAAGCAGTTTCATAAGCGGAAGCGCAGGTACGCCCGCCTCCGCCGGCCAGTAGGAATCCAGTTCAAAATTGACATATCCGGGGTCCGTCTCCTCCACAATCAGCTCATATGCCGTCTTATTCCGCTCCACTTTCCGGAACTCACAATTGTGATTGTGATATAAAAGATGGATACCGCTCTTTTTTAAGGTTTTCCCGGCGCGGTTTAAATCCTCCGCAAGGCCAGACACCGCATCCCTGTCCGAATAATCAAACCGATACATTCCCGTGACCACGACTTTGTCCGTCCCAAACGCCTCCGCCTCCCCGATCACCCGGCCGGGCTCCCGCAGAATGCTTCCTAAGTCCTCATGTACGCTGACCACCGAAAGCCCCGCCTCTTTCACCAGCGCCTTCCAGTCAAAGCCGCCTCCCTTCCCCACCGGCATCCCCGCCATTTTCGTCATCGCGCGCACCAGAAACGATGTGGGACGTATCATGAATCCGTTCAGCTCAATGCCCCGATATCCCGCGTCCCTGATCGCCGCCAGCGTCTCTCCTGCCTGTTTTTCATTTTTCGTCACTGTCCCAAGCATAATCTGTTGTACTGCAGTGATTGCCATAAGAATCCTCCATATCCTCTTTTTGCATCCTGTCATACGGAGCGGCTGATTTATCTGACATTCAGTATAATAAAAACACGCGGCTCCGAACATGTTCTGAATTGACCCGATAACTGTCCTCATTTTCAATATCACAGACAGTTTACCTCAGAATTTCCGTTTGTGTGTTTCTTTTATCATTTTTTTGTCTGAAAATTATTGACGGCTCTTTGAAAACAAGAATCTCAAACATATTCACGAATTTTCAGACACGCCGAACCCGGATGTATGCTATAGTAATCTGAAACGCCAGAGAAATCTGCCGTGACGATCATACAGGAAAGCGAGGACAAGATATGCAAAAATTTAATTCTG
>CANDFU010000024.1 GCA_947384095.1 uncultured Roseburia sp.
GTTGGAGGAACATGGCTATGAGAGATAATCGGAGACGGGAGTATGACGTAGACGAGATAATGAAGAAAGCCCTTACATCTGACGCGGCGCCGGACGAGCATCTGAACCGGCGTATTATGCAGAACTGGAAGGAGAGTGGAGATATGAAAAGAAATGCAGTCAGGAGAATTTATATGGCGGCCGCGGCCGCAGCCTGTGTGCTGTTGGTCACGGTGACTGCGGGAGCCGCAGCCAGGTATTTAAGGACGGACGAAGTGGCGGAGCGGACGGAAAATGAGACAATTGCAGATGCGTTTAAAGGAGAAGATGCGACAGAGATCGGCGAGTCGGCAGAGGCAGGCGATTATCGTTTTACGCTGATGGGGATAACGGGGGCGGAGCGCCTTCGGCAGCTTGATGAGAGTGGATCGTCCCTGGCGGAGAGCGGCACGTATGTAGTCATGGCGGTTGAACGGCTTGACGGCGCGCCGATGCCGTCCACACAGGAAGAGGCTTATGGTGATCTGGAATTTTTTATCTCACCGCTGATACAGGGCCTGGCTCCGTGGCAATATAATATGGCGTCCATGGGAGGTGAACATACGACTTTTGTTGAGGACGGGGTTCTCTACCGGGTAATCGGATGCGACGACGTCTCAATGTTCGCAGACCGGAAACTGTACTTATGTGTGATTGACGATATGTTTTACGACACGAATGCATATCATTATGACGAGGCGACGGGGCTTATGTCCAGAAACGAATCTTATCAGGGAATCAATCTGCTGTTCGATCTGCCGATCGACAAAATGAAAGCGGATCCGGACGGCGCCGCGCAATATCTGAAGGAATTGGAAAAGTCGTGGGAACCGGAGGAAACGTCGGATGAGAGTACGTCGTTATTTGACAGTGATATTGCAAAGATGCAGGAAGATCCTGTCGGTAATGAAGCGGAGGTATTAAAAGGCGCTGTATTGATGGAAGACTACACGCGTACTGTGACGGCAAAAGACGGTGTATATGAGTATTCGTTCGGGACGGAGTCTGAAAATTGGCAAATGTTATTTTATGAAACGGATCTTTGGGACGGAAGGGATTATATCATTTCCTATACTGATTATGACGAGCAGACAGAGCAGTATAAGGGGATATATATCACTCTTTTGAAAAAAACCGGGGAGAATACGGCCGAGATCAGAACTTATCACAAGACGCGGGAGGATGCGGAATAGACGGATCAAAAGAGAGATGACAGGCTGTAAAACAGGGGTGGGTTTCTGAAAGGAGTCCACTCCTGTTTGTTTCTGTTTTGCGGAATATTTCAGATAAATAATGACATGTTTTCTAAGTTATGTTAAAATCTGTCTAAGGAATGGGGGGAGATGCCGGGACGTCTGGCTTCGGTATGGAGGTTAAATATGGGGAAACAGAAGATAGATAACAAGTTAATGGAATATATATTGATTCTGCTGAACTCCACTGAAAATGTCAGTCTGGGCGGGGCGTCCGGGGCGGACGGAGACGGTGAGGAAAGTCCGCTGCCTCTTACGGAATCGCAGAATCTGCGTATGGCATTTGAAGTACTTCAATTCATGGATGAGATGCCGGGGGGCTTTTTGATTTACCGGGCAAAAGGAGATCAGCAGATTTTGTTTGCAAATAAAGCCGCCACGCGGATTTTTCTGTGCGATACGCTGCAGGAATTTCTGGAACTGACGCAGGGCAGTTTCCGGAAAATGGTATATCCGGATGATCTGTGTGAAGTAGAGAAAAGTATTGAGGAACAGATTGCGGACAGTAAGTATGATCTGGATTATGTGGAATACCGGATAATGCGCAAAGATGGCGCGTTGCGCTGGGTTGAGGATTACGGGCATTTTGTCCGGAGTGAATCATTCGGCGGGATATTTTATGTTTTTCTGATTGATGCCACGGAAAAGATTGCACAGAGGATGAGCGAGAGGGAGGAATTAAAACTGATTCGCCAGGAGCATCTGCGGCGGCTGGAAGTGATAGAGGGGCTCAGTATCAATTATGAGTCGATTCTCTATGCGGATCTGGACGAGGATACGATTGTATCCTACCGGACGAGCCGCCGGACAGAGCGTGAGTTTGGGGACGGGGACCGCATATGTGGTTTTTGCTGGTATATGACGGATTATGCGGAGGCCTGGATTCATCCGGAAGATCGCGAGCTTGTTTTAAAGGTGACTACTCCGGAATATATCCGTAAAAATCTGGCGGATAAGAAAACGTATTATATCAATTTCAGGACGGTCTGTGAAGGAGAGCTGCAGTATATGCAGCTCAGGATTGTCGACGTCGGAAAGGACAAAGGGCGTATATCCCAGATTGTGATGGGGTATCGGAGAGTGGACGAAGAGATCCGGTATGAGATGAATCAGAAGAAAATGGTGGAAGAGGCGTTAAATACGACGAATCTTGCGATCGTGGCTAAAAATACGTTTCTTTCCAACATGTCGCATGACATGCGGACTCCTTTAAATGCTATTTTTGGATTTACGACTCTTGCAAAAAAGTGCAGAAAGGACATCAATGCCGTCGAAAATTATTTTGATAAAATTGAAGCGTCCGGAAAGCAGCTTTTAAACCTGATAGACAGGGTCCTGGAGCTGTCCTGGACGGAATCAAGGGATGTCCGTATCACAGAGACAAAGTGCAGCCTTTATGAGATTTTAAACGACGTGCACGAGGCCATGCTTCCACAGGCGTCTGCAAAGAAGATTACGCTGTTTTTGAATTTTTCCGGTCTGGAGCACGGCAATGTTTACTGCGACCGTGAAAAATTGAAGCAGGTTCTTTTGTATCTGGTGAATAACGCCGTGACTTATACGGAGCATGGCGGCAGGGTTGAGATGGCGGTAATGGAGCTGAAAAATCTTCCGAATGATTTTGCGGTTTATCGTTTCCTGATTAAGGATAACGGGATCGGGATCAGCGAGGGGTTTTTAAAGCATATTTTTGAGCCGTTTGAGAGAGAAAAAAACACGACAGTCAGTGGTATTCACGGCACGGGGCTGGGGCTTACGATTGCGAAAAACCTTGTGGAAATGATGGGGGGAAATATCAAGGTGGACAGCTCGGTAGGCAGGGGAAGCACGTTTAAAGTTTCGCTCAGGATGCGCATACAGGAAGGGCAGCCCCCGTTTTTTTATGATCCGGAAGATACGCTGACACGCCTTAAAAGGCATAAGATTCTTGTGGTGGAGGATAATGAAATCAATCTGGAAATTGAAACGGAGATTTTGCAGGATCTGGGCCTTATCATTGACACGGCGACGGATGGGAGCATTGCTGTCGAGAAGGTGAAAAATTCGCAGCCCGGGGATTATATCCTGGTTCTGATGGATATCCAGATGCCGATTATGAACGGGCGCGAAGCGGCGGAGGCGATCAGAAAACTGGAAAATCCGGCGCTGGCCCGCATACCGATAATTGCGCTGTCGGCCAACGCCTTTGAAAGTGATAAACGCATGTCAATCGAGAGCGGCATGGATGCCCATCTGACGAAACCGATGGATGTTCCTTTGCTGCTGGAGACGATTGCGAAGGCGCTCCATATTCACAGGATTTCTTACGGAGATAAATACTGACGGCGGAACAGGCCACACATACAGTGTAAGGCCGGATCCGGCAGTGTTCAGCACATTACGACGATCCGCTCCGGCGTTGTCTGCGGAGGGAGGCTTCTGGTTGTCATCGTATAGTAGACCAGGAGAGTCTGGTTGACCGGACTGCAGTTAAAATTCTGACCGTTTACCGTTTTGATATCGGTGCTGGCGGCAATGTTCAGCTGCAGGGAGCGGTCGGCTGAAAGCAGCCTCCCGTCAAAAAAGTTTAACATAATCTGTTGATTTCTGCCCAGCGCCGTGATGATTTCCGCGCGGTACTGCGGCGGGAAGATCAATGGAACCGGAAGGCTGCTGTCGTAAAATGCCGCCACCCGCATTCCACGTCTGAGCTGTCTGCTGTCGACGACAAGCGTTTCGGAGCCCACCATAAAATTGACGATCCCATTTTCCGTGCCGACGGAAATCATCTGGCCGCAGCAGTCGTTTCCGCTTGTAATACTGAGAATTGAGCCGATGACGGGCACATAAGACATAAATGACATATTATTCCCTTGCTTCTCTTTTTTCTATTTTATGGCGTTTCCGCCGGAATGGTTCCCTTATCTTTTATACGACCTGCTGTCTGAGCCATTGGCCATGCCGGTAACGGATGATAAACAGCAGCGACCGGAAAACCCAGTCCACATACATTCCGATCCATACGCCGAGTACGCCAAGGCCGAGAGTTCCTGCGAAAAAGTAACTGCTGGCGACGCGGAAAATCCACATGGAGAGAACGCTGACGCTCATTGTGTATCTGGCGTCTCCGGCCGCGCGCAGAACATTGGGCAGGGCAAAACTGAAAGGCCAGATCGAGGCTGCGCAGACTGCAAAAGTGCTGAGAATCTGCACTGTCATATGGTACGCTTCCCCGGAGAGGGAGAAACAGCGGATCAGCAGGCGGACGGAAAGGAGCAGCAGCATGTTGGAGATAAACATTCCTATGTAAGTGAGACGCATCAGCTTTTTGCTGTAGTATTTCGCCTGTTCCTTTTCGCCTGCACCGATGCAACGGCCGATTACGGTGACCATGGCCAGGCCGATGGCGATTCCCGGGATGTTTGCAAATCCGGCGACGCTGTTTGCCACGGCGTTTGCCGCAATCGCCGCCGTTCCAAATGTTGCTGTCAGACTGGATACCAGAAGCTTGCCGATCTGAAACATTCCGTTTTCTACACCGCTCGGAATGCCTATTTTTAAGATTTTGCCAATCACATCTTTCCTGGGTATCAGACAGCGCAATGAGTCGATGCCGAGCGGATTGTCCCGGCGGCAGAGCAGGATTGTCATGACAATGGCGGAGATTACCCGGGCCGTCAGTGTAGCCATGGCGGCGCCGAACACACCGAGTTTAAAGCCGAAAATCAGAAGTGCGTTTCCGCCGATATTGATAATATTCATCACCAGACTGGTGTACATGCTGATTTTGCTGTTGCCGACAGCTCTGAAGAGTGCGGCCCCCGCATTGTAAACGCCCAGAAATGGGTATGAGACTGCAGAAATAATAAAATAGATTTCTGCGCTTGCCATGACGTCCGGCGAAATCCGGCCGAATATTGCCCCGAGCAGAAAGCGATGGCAGAACAGGGTTGCAGTCATGACGGTAAGCGAGGTCGAGAGCATGATAAACAGAAGCTGCCCGGCCGATAATCTGGCGCGATCGGGCAATTTTTTTCCGAGATACTGGCTGCAGACAACCGCGCCTCCGGTCGAAAGGGCAGACAAAATCTGTATCAGGAGAACGCTGATGCTGTCCACAAGCGATACGCCGGATACCGCGGCTTCCCCGCAGGAGGAAACCATCAGTGTGTCGAAAAGACCGATGCTGATGGAAAGAATCTGTTCGATGATCAAGGGGACAATAAGTTTTTTTAAATCCTGATTTGAAAATAATCTTTCTTCCATAAGTAATACATCTCTCTTTTTATCGCAAAAATGTGGCACGGCTTCCGCCATGCCACAGCTTTCTGATTCTTCTCTGATCAATTAATTATATGTTTGCAATTGCGGCTGTAATAATTGCCATGGAATATACTTCGGAGGCATTGCATCCGCGCGAGAGATCATTGATCGGGGCGTTCAGCCCAAGAAGGATCGGCCCGTATGCTTCAAAGTGACCAAGACGCTGAGCAATCTTGTAACCAATATTTCCGGCACTGATGTCGGGGAAAATAAAGGTATTTGCATGTCCTGCCACCGTACTTTCGGGGCATTTTGTGCGGGCAACCCTCGGGTCTACGGCCGCATCAAACTGCAGTTCTCCGTCGATGGGGATGTCCGGATATTTTGCCTTTGCTTTTTCAGCGGCATTGCGCATCTTGTCAACGGCTTCGCCTTCACCCGAACCCCAGGTAGAATAGCTTAAGAATGCGATCTGCGGATCTACGCCGAATATCTTTGCGCATTTTGCCGTCTCACCTGCGATCTCGACAAGCTGATCTTCTGTCGGATTGATATTGATGGCACAGTCGCCCATCGCAAGGACGGAATTTTCACCGGTAGCAGACGGACGGACCAGAATAAAGCAGGAGGATACGATGCTGTTTCCTGGTTTTGTCTTGATCAGCTGCAGGGCAGGACGTACCGTGTCTGCCGTCGAGTAAGTTGCACCGCCGAGCAGCGCGTCGGCAAAGCCCATTTTTACCAGCATGGTTCCGAAATTATTTGCCTGGGAGAGCGCTTTTCTTGCCTGGTCTGGCGTCACGCCTTTGCTCTTGCGCAGTTCGCAGAACATATCTACCATCGCGTCCATATCCTGATATTTTGCCGGATCGATGATCTCTGCTCCGCGGATATTAAAGCCGGCGTCCTCTGCGGCCTGTGCAATCTCTTCTTCGCTGCCGACGAGAATCGGGTGCAGGAAATATCCTGCCAGCAGACGGGATGCCGCCTCTAAGATACGGGGATCGCTTCCCTCTGTAAATACGATCTTTTTCGGATCCTTTTTTAAGATGTCAATCAATTGACCAAATCCAAACATTTTATTTCCCTCTCTTTTCTATAAAATATTTTCGCGGCGCCACTGGACGCTGTTTCACGGCGCCTGCCTGCGGGCGTCTGCTTCGCTGCACATTGCCTGCAGGCACATTTTACCATAATTTCATTATAGTCAGAATTCGCTGAAATTCAATAATTGTTTTCAAATAAGTGCATTTTTATTTGTGAATCAATGAAATTCTGAAAATAGTCTGCCGTTTTGTGAAAAAAATAACGATTCGAAGGAGCACATGAAAAATGGAGATAAAAAACACGGCAATGCTCCCGATGCATAAAAGTATGCGAGGCATTGCCGTGTAAACTGCGGTACGTCCATTTGGACGCGCCGCAGGAAATCATTGCTCAGAATGATTATCAGGCTCATCGTGTAAAGCTTCCCTGTCGTCTGGTTCCTGCCCGGAGGATTTGAACGGGTGAACCAGCCTGGACACAGGCGAATCATTCCCCTGTCTGGTTGCGGGCATAAAGCGTCTGAAATAAAACAGGACGCCGATGCTGATCACAGAAAGAAGATCTTCAAACGGCGTTGTCGCCGTGACGATCATATGACGGGCGATCAGGAAGATCAGAACCTCTATGATGTTTGCCGAATTTGGCTTGCAGAGCATCTTGATAAACTCAATGCCGATGACGACGTTGAAAACGGCGTCTAAGTATTCTGAGAATGCACCGACTTCCATCCGGTGCTCCCAGTATCGTATCAGTTCCGGCCAGAGCGTGATAGCCGCAATCAGAAGGCCTAAAACAACGGCTCCGGCCATAAACAGTTCCATGACCTCACTTGCTTCGTAAAGTATCTTTCGTAGTTTGTCCCACATCCGATATCCCCCTCTCCGATGATATCCCCAATATCCCCATATCGCACAAAAATCCGAGCGCCGCACTTCGAATCCAGACCACAGACGTTACCTCCACAGTTAGCTCGGCCCAGGCGCCCTTACGGCACACAGGAGCTTCTACTTAGGGCTGCTCCATTCCTGACCTGACCCGGTTCATAGATTCCTGTTGCGTAAGACCCAAACGTCAACACCACTTATGGAGGGCTGCTCTACAGCATGAAACCCTCAGATTGGCATCACCCCAACTATAGCGGATTGTTGGTACAGGGTACCGCTGACACCCCGGCTGCTCGGAGTCTTAAGTATAGCCTATGGACGCCCTTGTTGTCAAGCTTTCGGACGCTTTTTTAAGCGGAGTTCCCGAAAAAATCCGGAAAGCATTTCCGAACATTCTTCTTCAAGAACGCCGCGTTTAATTTCAACCTGGTGATTAAACTCCGCCATCTGCAGAAGATTTAAAACAGATCCCGCACAGCCTGCTTTTGGGTTCATGCTTCCGATTACAACTTTGTGCATGCGGCTCTGAACAATGGCGCCCGCACACATCTGGCAGGGTTCCAGCGTCACATACATGGTGCAGTCTTCCAGGCGCCAGTCTCCTGTTTTTTTGCAGGCTTTTCTGATTGCAGACAGTTCTGCGTGGGCAAGTGTGTTTCCCTCGGTGTTCCGCCGGTTATATCCCCTTGCGATAATCGTATCGTTTTGGACGATAACGCAGCCGATCGGCACTTCTGTCAGCGCGTAAGCTTTCATGGCCTGTTTTATGGCCGCTTTCATATATTTTTCTTCCTGTGTCATGGACAGTTTCTCCAAAATATTATACTATAAGAACGGGCATGGATTAAAATTTATATTAGCCTATTATCTGGAAAAAAGGAAGTGTTTTTCAATGAAAACCGAGTATCTGACGAATCGCCTGATTCTGCGCATCCTGACGCCGCATGCGATGCGGGAGGTGTTGGAATTTCAAAAGCGCAATAAAGAGTTGTTTGAGCGTTATGAGCCCGCCAGGCCGGCCAATTTTTATACAAATGCCTATCAGAAAGCGCTTTTAAAATGTGAATATAATCTTGCGCAGAAACTATCCACCGTCCGCTTTTATGTTTTCCGGCGGGAGGAACCGTTTACGATTATCGGGACTGTCTGTCTGCATGAGATCAGCCGCACTGCATATTCCTGTTGTGAACTGGGATACAAGTTTGACGCCGCATGGCATCACCACGGTTATGCGAAAGAAGCGCTTTCCGAAGCAATCCGGATCGCGTTTTTCGAGCTCAGGCTTCATCGTGTATTCGCGAGGGTTGTCCCGGATAATGCGCCGTCCATACGACTGCTCACTTCGCTGGATTTTATGGAAGAGGGAATTGAATATGCATCGATTCAGATCCGGGGAAAGTGGACGGATCATCTGCGCTTTGCGCTGATCTGTCCGTCCATATCGCCCGAGGAAACGTATCTTTATTATTCTTCTATAAACCGGTACCAGCATCCAAACTGATTAACCGGATCGCCGCCCACTTCCCTGCGCAGCTCTGCTGCCTGCATCTCTTCCTCCCATCCGGGCCTCCCGCCCGAAACGGCGGCCGTGATAAATTCCGGAAAGCCAAATATGGCCGCCATCACGCGTTCCTGCCGCTGGTAGATTCCGGGCACGCCGATAAACCAACGTTCTTCCCCTGTTCTGCCAACCACCAGATAGTGGTAGTTAAAGAACCCGTGTAAAAGAAAGCTGTTGTTTCCGAGATACCAGTAGCGCTTTGGAAGCTCGCGCAGATCTTTCAGCTCGATCTGAATACAGACGGCATTCTTATCTTCAAACGGTGTAAATATGGGGTGGGTACTTGTCAGGCGCTCCCAGACGTCAGGCCAGTCATATCCGGGAAAAATATTGCGCATCGGGATTTCCGTGGCAGATACTGTTTCTGTCTCACCGGGATCGCCGGGTGTTACTTTCTCTTGCGGCAGAACCGGTTTGCTGAGGCGATTGCTGCCCTGCTGCATTTCCGGACTATCGGGGGCGGCTTTCGCCGTCTGTGTGTTTTCCGGGCTGTCGGAAGAGTTTTGTGCCGTCTGTGTATCGTTCAGATTGTCGCGAAGTTTTTCCGCCGTCTGCGTGCTTTCCTGACTGACAGGGGAGTTTTGTGCCGTCTGTGCCGGTTTTGTAATTTCCGGATCTGGCATATTGGTCCGGGTATGTTTTTCTTCTCCGCGGAGGAGAGGCATATCGGACCGGGGACGGTTGTTTCTTTCCGGGGAGACAGGCGCATCGCCGATAACGTTCTGGTCGTCCTGTTCTGGTTTCCAGATCCGGAATCGTTCCCTGCTGACTTCGGGAGCAACGTCTTCTTTCCAGCGGCTTAAAAAGATCCGTTCGTCTCCGCCGATTACGATCAGACCGTCAACCTGGTAGATGTCAAGGGGCGCTCCTGCGATCTGTGCTGCCTTCATAGAGGCTTTCATGTCGCCGACCCCGTTGCGCATCGCCATTTCTCCGATGGGATAGCCTACGAGATCTCCCGCTTCTTCCCGGAACAGGTATGCATTGCAGGCGCTTTTTCCAATGTATGCCGCTCTCAGATGGATTTCGATGCGGCAGTCGTCTCCGCGGATTTCGATTCTGGCAAATCCTGCGTTGTCTCCCTTTTTTTTCTCTTCATAGGAATATATATATGTAACAAATCGTTTCAATCCTGCCATTCTGGCTCCAAAAAATTTTTCTTTATTTCCATCTATATTCTGATCTCCTGGTTATTATGAGTTCCCGTCGGATGTTTTGTGAAAAATATCCGGATATTGCCAATTGACAAAAAAAGTTATTCCATCTATTATAATAAAAGTAATGATTATTGTTATGAAAGAAGGATGGCAGACATGCAAAAATATAGCCGGCAGAGAGAAGCCATTAAGAATTTTCTGGCTGCGAGACATGACCATCCCGCTGCCGAGACCATTTATCTGAATATCCGTGAGGAATTTCCGAATATCAGCCTGGGCACGGTTTACCGCAATCTTGCCCTTCTCTCCGAGATGGGGGAGATCAGAAAGATTTCGATCGGTTCCGGACCGGAACGCTACGACGGAAATATACAGCCGCACTATCATTTTATCTGCAAATGCTGCGGCAGCGTTCTGGATCTCGGGATCAGAGGGATGGATCATATCGATATTCTGGCTGGGCAGAACTTTGACGGTGAGATCGAAGGCCACAACGCATATTTTTATGGAACATGTCCGGCCTGTGTGGCGCGCTGATGCGGAGGGAAGAAATGGTTAAAAAAAAATGTGAAAAGCCTATTGACAAAATCGGTTGTATCGCATAAAATCAGTAACAGTTACTGATTTAAAAATTATTATATATAAAGGAGAAAAATTATGGCAAAGTATGTATGTACTGTATGTGGTTATGTTCATGAGGGAGATCAGGCGCCGGAGTCCTGCCCGCAGTGTAAGGCGCCGGCTGAGAAGTTTAAATTGCAGGAAGGTGAGAAGACCTGGGCGGCAGAGCATGTGGTAGGCGTTGCGCAGGGCGTCAGCGAGGACATCCTTGCAGATTTGAGAGCAAATTTTGAGGGTGAGTGCACAGAGGTTGGTATGTACCTTGCTATGGCGCGCGTCGCACATCGCGAGGGTTATCCGGAGATCGGTCTGTACTGGGAGAAGGCTGCATGGGAAGAGGCAGAGCATGCGGCAAAATTTGCAGAATTGCTCGGTGAGGTCGTGACAGACAGCACAAAGAAGAATCTCGAAATGAGAGTGGATGCTGAGAACGGTGCGACTGCCGGTAAATTTGACCTTGCAAAGAGAGCGAAAGCCGCGAATCTTGACGCGATCCATGATACCGTGCATGAGATGGCCCGCGACGAGGCAAGACATGGAAAAGCTTTCGAAGGTCTGTTAAAGAGATACTTCGGTTAAGAAGAAATGCCATAAAATCAAATGTTTACGGTTAGAGGGAAGTAATTTCAGATTAGGCGGTATAGCC
>CANDFU010000025.1 GCA_947384095.1 uncultured Roseburia sp.
GGCAGTCCATTCGGGTATACCTGCTGCCTAAGATTTCGGATGTGATATTGATGGAGGGCGCAACACTTTCCTATGCATTCCGTCGAAAGGCGTTGGAAACACTCGGGCACGCGCTGGACGCAAACGAGGCATTATTAAAGCAGGCGCTCTATAAAGATCTGCACAAATCCCCCTCCGAAAGCTACATGGCAGAAATCGCAATGGTAAAGGCAGAGCTTTCCTATTGTATGAAGCATCTGAAAAACTGGATGCGTCCGCGCAGGGTCAGAACCGGCCCCGCCAATTTTCCGGCCTCCAGCTTCACGGTTGTCCAGCCTTACGGCGTCACGCTGATCATGGCCCCCTGGAATTACCCGGTTCTTCTCTGCCTGGATCCGCTTATCGACGCAGTGGCCGCCGGAAACTGTGTTATTTTAAAGCCATCCGCCTATACGCCGACAGTCTCCTCTCTTCTCTCCGACATGCTCTCCGCCGTTTTTCCCGAAAAGTATATCGCCGTCGTGGAAGGCGGACGAAACGAAAACACCGTGCTTCTGGAACAACAATTTGACTATATCTTTTTTACCGGAAGCATTTCTGTAGGAAAACATGTCCTAAAAAAAGCCGCCTCCCATCTGACCCCTGTTACATTAGAGCTCGGCGGAAAAAGTCCGTGTATCGTGGATAAAACCGCAGATATCCGTCTGGCTGCAAGACGGATTGTCTTTGGTAAGCTTTTAAACTCGGGCCAGACCTGCGTCGCCCCCGACTATCTGCTCGTGCACCCTTCCATAAAAGAAAAACTGCTGAAGGCGATGAAACATGAGCTGGAGAAAATGCTTGGAAAAAATCCACTTGCATCAGCCGAATACCCGCGCATGGTCAATGAAAAACATTACATTCGCGTCATGAATCTCATAAAAGGCGAAAATGCCGTTACAGGCGGTTACGGGAACCCCACGACACTTCAGATCGCTCCGACGATTCTTGACTCGATAAGCCTTGCTTCCCCTGTCATGCAGGAAGAGATTTTCGGCCCCGTCCTTCCCATTCTTACTTTCCACACCAGGGAAGAGCTTCTTTCCATCCTGGGGCATTTTGGTACCCCTCTGGCCTGCTATCTGTTCACCCGCGACCGCAGCATGGAAAAATGGATCCTTCGCCGCGTCCCATTCGGCGGCGGCTGCATCAACGATACGATCATACACCTCGCGACCTCTGAGATGGCCTTCGGCGGCATGGGCAGCAGCGGCATGGGGGGATATCATGGCAGGGCAGGTTTTGAGACATTCAGCCACCGCAAAAGTATCGTCAAAAAATATAAATGGCCCGATCTTCCGATGCGTTACCATCCATACCGCGCATGGAAAGACGTCATAATCCGGCAGGTTCTGCGGTAACTTCAGCAGTCCGTCTTCCTTCCCCTGCCCTCTTTATACGGGCAGGGGAAAAAGTTTGTAATTTTTTTCAATTTACTGTAGACAAATAAAACAAGATATGATATTATAAATGAGCGTTGTTCGTGATTACTTTTTATTCAATATTTTCGATGCGTGGCTCAGCTTGGTAGAGCGCTGCGTTCGGGACGCAGAGGTCGCAGGTTCAAATCCTGTCGCATCGATTTTTTAGTGGAAAGTTGTCAGCCCTTGTTTTTTAAGGGACTGACGGCTTCTTTTCTTTTTACAGAGTCTGAATAAATCCTGCAAAAATCTCCCGTTCCCAAAAAAGAAATCTCCATTTTTTCAGAATAAGTCCGCGGATGCAAGTGAAATCTCGCTCAGATCATTTTCACTTGAATTGAGCCTCCGACGGTTAAAATGCGAGTAAATGTTCAGAGTAGTCTGCGCATCACTATGCCCCAGCCAGTATTGCAGCTTTTTGATGTCCCAGCCCCTGTTAATCAGCATGGATGCACAGCTGTGCCTCAGCTTGTGTAAGGAAATTTCGGGACGCCCGAATCTTATCATGGCCTTTGTAAAAAGCTTGGATATATAATCGGGATTGTAGAGAGTGCCATCTTCCCATGTGAAAACATATCCGTCCTTGTTTTTATAGGCGGTCCCGTAAAATTTTTTATTTTCCTGCTGTTCACACCATATTTTTTCCAGGCACTTTTCTGCGGTTGGAAAAAGATTCAGTTCGCGTCTGCCGGACTGCGTCTTGGTCGAATCCTCTGCACTTTCCGTTTTCACACGCACTAATGTATGGTTTATGCGGATGGTCTTTTTTGCGGCATCTATGGCTTCCCATTTCAGCCCGAGTATCTCCGAACGCCGCAGGCCATAATAAGCTCCCATAAAGGCAATTCCGAGCAGACGGGGATATTCCGTGGCAAGAAACGCAAGCATCCCGGCAATTTCATCTTCAGTTAAAAACAGTAAGTCTTCGTCATAATCTTTATTCTGCTTTCCGTGTACACTGATGCCGGATACCGGATTAAAACGGATCAGTCCGTCAATCACTGCCTGGTTAAAAACCGCAAACAATATGCTTTTATAACTTCTTACGGAACGGACGGACAATGGCTCACGTTCCTTCGTTTTCTGATTTGTTTTTCCATATCTCAGACAGTACTTGAAAAATGTATCTATCATTTTAGGGGTAACATCCGTCACCTTTGTCCGTTTATCATCAAAATATCGTCCAATGCAGTTTACCCGGAAAGCGTACCCCTCATAGGTAGATAATTTCAGATCGCGCTTTTTATCCCTCAGCCAGATCTCCATATACTCATTCAGTGTAATATCCGGATTAACAAAAACACTGCCTCCATCCGGAAGTTCTTCCAGATAGGAATACTGATCTATGTATCTGGTTATCATGGATTCCGCCTTTTTCTTGTTGTTTTTCGCTTCCAGTTTTGTCGCTAATGTTTTCGTTTTCCATTGCCCTGTGCGTGCATCCTTATAGCTCAGCCTTATATAGTAATAAGATTTACCGGATTTCAATTTCTTAATCTGTAGTGAACCCGTCATTTCATTTCTCCTTTCCCAGACGGGCAGATATCAGTTCTGTTTTTAATTATACCATGTCCGGCCAGTATATCAGTCTGCCTGTTTCAGAAATTCAATTACACACTCTTTACGTATACGGTAACTTCGTCCGATCCGTTTGTAAGGTATCTCTCCGCATTTAAGCAGCTGATAAGCTTTTGTCCGTCCCACCCGTAGAACCTCACAGACATCTTTTATGTCAAGTACTTCATCATATTTTTCTAACGTGGCTTTACCTCCTTTTCAGCCTTCTATATTCCGTAGTCCCTGTCTGTTAAACAGGTAATCTTCTACCACCCTCTTCTGCTGTTCCTTTAAAGCCGTTTTTTCAATCACATGCTTTAAAAAATCCTCTCCAAGGTTATCATCCGCCATCTGTATCATTTTCAGTGTCGGAGCAACATAATGTTCAATCCACTGCTTTTTCTGTTCCAGTGTCCTGGGGGCAGGATGCATAGAAAGCCTTAGCTGCCCGATACCTTCTATGAACTGGTCCCAGGGTTTCCACGTGCTCCAGCGTGCCCGGTTCTCATCTGTTCCATTTTTTACGGTGAGCCGGATATAATAGTTGACGATTTCCAGTCCGATGAAGCAGACAGTCTGTCGCTTTACCAGTTCTGCAACGCAGTTCGTAGCCATTTCCTGCCGCAGACGCACTTCATAACGATTCCATATCCCATAATTTTCCAGTGGAAGAGCTGTTTTTCCGCTCCGTTCGTAATTTTTTTCATAAAACACCATCGAACACAGGGATTCCCTCGAACCGACATTTACAGTACACCCTGTCTTCTTCCCTGCCATTGTTCCCCCATCTATAAATGTCCAGTTTCTGAACCTGGACACGCATTCACGGTTTCTGATTTTCTGCCCGACCTCACTGATATCCAGATATGGTTTTCTGTCATCAACCGCAATATCCAGACGGGTAAACTTACCGCCATAATGCAGGCATTCCCGGAAGAAATCAAACCATGTCCGTTTCTGTGCGGTCAGATGGATTTCAAATGAACGACAGGCAGACCCCGTCATATAAATGTGAAACCCCATATCGGGGTAATCGTCCGGCGGAGCAAGGACTTCAATTCCGTCAAACGCCCATCTTCCTGCATAATGAAAACGCCCCCTTCCTTCATACTTCATAAGGCCGTCATCAAACTGAAGAATGTCTTTCATGATTTCTTTATAATTCAATCCCTTAAATGTCACCTGCACCCAGTCAATGACAGCTTCCAGTTCTTTTTTACAGTTTTCGATATGTAGTTCCCTCCCCAATTTCCAGATGATAAAATACTGAATCAGTCCATATTATCATCATGTCTGTGATTTCGCTATTTTGTATAACCTACCTCCCTATTAGTAAAGGGAGGTTCCGACACTACCGTTTTCTCTGTTTTGTCATCCCTTCATTTCTTATATCTGCGTGGCTTTCGCCACGTTCCCGGGACGCTTTCCCGCTTCCTTTGCTCCTTCCACGTTGTACGGAGCAGTCGCAGGAAAGCACCCGGGAACCGCCTTTACACATTGTTTCTGCCGGATACGGAATGAACACCCTTACAGATCACGCGTTCCACCAAAAGTGCAAATTTCCCTCTCTGTACATACGGGTCATAAACCGCCCGTTCCAGCTCCACTACGGTATACGGTTCAATTTCCGGAAGCTCCGTCGCTTCCAGGCGGATATCCACACTGTTCCCTAATTTGATACTGCCAAGATGAAGTTTTACGGCTTCCACAACATCCGTTCTCTTCTGATTTTCCCTGTCGTATTTATAGCAATAGTCCGCTCCCATATACCGCAATTCTCCAAAAACATCTTTTACCTGTTCTTTTGTCAGATGAATAATCATAAAGTATCCTTTCTCCCCGTCTAACCGATAGGACAGTTATCTGTATTTTGTGTTTTCCATTCCCGGATATCCGGCGCAAGAAGTTCAGTTTTTTCTGAACCTCTTGTATCTTAACACCTTTCCCTCATGGTTGCAACAGAAAGTTCAGTTTTTTATGAATTTTTTATTTCTTTTTTCTTCAGCACATGATATAGTAATCTCAGAAAGCACAGACTGACCTGATAAGGAAACATTAAGGAGACATAAAAATGAACACAATTGCAGAACGGATTAAATTTGCCATGGATGTACGGAGAATGAGACAGGTAGACATCATACAGAAAACAGGGATCAGTAAAGGAGCTTTCAGTTCCTATCTCTCCGGATTCTATAACCCGAAGCAGGACAAACTGGAACTGATCGCCGATGCCCTGGAGATAAATGTAGACTGGCTTTTAGGAAAAAACGCGCCCATGCAGATTCTCTCTAAGGGCGTAATCCCCGAAGAGATTTCCTTGCTCCCCTTTGTTTTTTACAGGGAATCGGAATATCTTATAGACAACGTAAATGATACCTATACTGGCTACATGCCACAATACTGCGCATTAATCCCAAGATTTCATGTAATTGCCAACAGAATAACTAACGAAGTTAACATCCTTCCGCTTTTCTACCGTGAGGATTCAGCAGAGTATTATAAATATCCGATTGAACTTATCACACCAGAGAAACACCAGATTTATACAAAAGATTTTGATAGCATGGAAATATGTCTGAAAACATCCAGTCTCATCTATTATGGGGTTGACAGGGAAAACTGTAGGCCGGAAGTCACTATGCTTGCTTATTCACAGGAAAAAAAATGTTTTGAAATCGATCTGGAAAAAACGACTGGCCCGATAAGCGCTTTTCAGAAAGAAATCGAAAAAGAAGCGCTTTTCCTTAAAAAGAAAAGCCAGTAACGTACAAGAGGACCTGTAAGGTCTGTGACCTTTCAAGTCCTCTTCACATCATGGTAATACCGGCCCCGTCCGTTCCGTCAAGGACTGCCCTGCGGCGTCCCGGCTCCGCCTTGTTCCTTGACCTCACTGATTGACCGCCTTCACATTAACTTATCTTTTTCCCGTCTCTTTATAATGTATTCCCATAACCGGACAGCCTGCCCGTAATCCTATAATACACAGGACAACAGAAATAACTCCCGCTGTTCGGATCGCCGTAACGCATCGAGCCTGCCCACTTCCGGATTCCGTTTCAGCCATCCCAGCAGATCATCCAGTGTATCCCCGCACGTCACATCTTCGGCATATGCTTTTCGCAACGCGGGCGTACAGCATGCCCCGTTACTGATCCCCCTCTTATACACTTCAACGCACATTTTTAAGTACTCTGCCCGGTCTGTCAATGGATAAGTATAATTCAGAAACTGCCATACAACCGTATCTATCGTTTTTTCATCAACACCGGAATCACGCATTGCTATTGTAATTGCGCCTACTGTTTCCATCCGTGATAATTTTCCTCTTTTTCCCAATTACATCTCTCCCCCGCATCCAGGTTTCTAATATCAGATACTTTTGTTTCAGAATCAAAATAGAAGTATTACTGTTTCCTGTTTTTCAGCGTCTTCCATCTTGTCCTCTTCTACAATACCCATCATATATTTTTCCTTTTCCTCACTATAGAAATTTATGCCATATTATTCGCACAAGGACAATATTGTTTCATTTATTTTAATGCAATAATGAAAATAAATCAATAGAAAAGGTGAAAAAAATGATAGTATATGACAGATTGTGGAAAACCATGAAAAAAAGGGGGATTTCACAGTATTCACTTATTCACGATTATAACATTAACGAATCACAACTAGACCGTTTCAGAAAAAACAGCGTTATAAAGACAGTAACGATTGACCGTCTGTGCAAAATTCTGGACTGCAATGTGGAAGATATCTGCCAGTATGTGAAAGATGAACCTGAGGAATAAAGGTGTATGTTTTTTATGAAAATTATATACCTTTATTTTTTTACGGATATTGTTCCTATACGTACAATATTATATTTCAGAATCTCATGGAATAATAGCTATATACTCTCCGGAAAGGAAGAAATATGATTGTATATGACCGTTTATGGGAAACCATGAAAAAAAAGAAAATTTCACAATATTCACTTATCAAAGATTACCAGGTGAACGAAGCACAGCTTGACCGGCTAAGAAAAAACAAGGTGATAAAAACGATTACCCTTGATCGTCTTTGTGAAATATTGGATTGCGAAGTCGAAGATATCTGTCAGCACATCAAAAACAATTCCGATGAAGCATAAGAGGCATTTTCGCTTTTTGAAAATGCCTCTTCTAACAGTTTATGCAAATAATCTGACAGGAAAACCAACGTATTCCAACAATTCCAAATATAAACATCTGATATTGCAATAAATACCAGCATATGCTACAATGAACGCAGGAACAGTCGTGATACAGGGTGTGTTGACCTTCATTCTACATAAGAATGGGGGTGGTGCATATGAAGAACAAATTCAGTTTTAGTGATCTGATGCAGTTCGGATTATTTTTACTGGCACTGCTGACATTCATTTATTTGATATGTCGTTAGCATAAAGCAAAAACCACCCTGCTACTTTGGCCGAGTACGGGTGGCTTTGCTACTTAAATCTTTTTAGGTCAACCCCTTGTGGGCGGCTGTTCCATTCCTGTACTTAATATATCACTTTTTTCCATACTTGTAAACTACTTTTTCATTGCAATCATATACAACGTATACAAAATATTAATAATATCTTAAAACAGAAAAATTATTTGAACTGATACCTGCACCATATTCATTCCCCAAAATGTTCCCAAAAAGTATCTTTTCAAGAGGTTCCGATACCAAGAGCAACCTCATGAAAAATAAAGCATAAACCGCATATTTCTGCGGATATTTCGATTTCATTTACACACTGAAGATCAAACGTAATCAATTGTTTCGGCGATTCGGGACGCAGAGGTCGCAGGTTCAAATCCTGTCGCATCGACGAACCCCCATTTTGTGGGGGTTTTTCTTATTTTACGAATGAAAAAAACCGGTTGGTTCTGGTTGGGCTTTTTTTATCCCATACGTGCCCGCCCGGCAAATCTGGCGTTGCGGCTCTGAACCATTTTTTTCTTTTCATCAAGGCCGGACGTATCCTTCTGCAAGCTCAGCCCCTGAAACATTTCTGAATAATAACTATGCATTTTTCTATTGTCATTCAAGCATAATGCTTTGCAAGAAAGTAAAAACCACCCTGTTACTTTGATCCGGTCCAGATGGCTTTGTTATTTAGACTTTCCAGATCAATCCCTTGTGGGCGGCTGTTCCATTTCCATACCCAACATATCACTTTCTTCATGTTTGTAAACTACTTTTATCGCAGTCATATACAGAATACCTGACTCTTATCTCTCCTTCTGACATTAAATCCAGGCAGACTATAACCAACGCCGATTGACAAAACTGTTATCAGCCGAACCAAAAATTATATTGTGCAGATTGAATTGCCGCTCTCATATAAACATCGCAGAATATAGTATTTATTTATAATATTTCTTCTCTTTAAACCCCTTTTTTGTAAATAATAGTCACTGTAGAAAAGTTTTTATTGTATTAGCATAAAAATAGCGCTACAATAAGGAATGTGGAAGACGTACAAGGAGGTTTACCATGAGACAACAAAAAAAAGCAACAGCTTCAAAAAAAAGAATCACAGATGAAATTCTCCATCAGATTGGCGGAAGCGTTATCTTTGTACTTCTGCTCATAGCAATTGTCGCGATCTGTATGGTGGGATGGCTGATCATTACGTCAAAAGAAACGGAACTGTCACAGGAATCCAACGCAGCAGCAAATCAGCTGACCGGATTTCTGGAGCAATATACAAAGAGCGTGGAACAGCTGGCCGCCAATCCGGAAATAAAATATGTCATGGCACAGACAAAACCCGGCGATGACATCCGACAGACTGAAAAAATGGATACGGTTATGGAAAATCTTATCAGCATCGCAGAGACCGATTCAGAAAATGTCATGGCCGTATGGATTTCCGACCTGGACGCAAGCGTATTGACACAATCCGACGGTTTTACAAGCGAAGAGGGCTGGGATATCACGGGGCGCGGATGGTATGGCTGCATTGAAACGGGGAAAACTATCCTGACAGAGCCATATACGGATTCCTCAACCGGAAAAATGATTTTAAGCGCAGCGTCTCCAGTCTTTGATAACGCTTCCGGAACCGTCCTTGGCGCAGTAGGAATGGACATCTCTCTCGAACATATGACAAAAATCATGAGTGATTACAAAATCGGCCGCAATGGATATATACAATTATTATCCGAAAACGGCACTTTCCTCTATCACCCGCAAAATGACCTCATCCAGAAGAACATCAGCGATGTAGAAATGTCAAAAAATATTACAGATGCGGTGATGTCAAAAAGCAGCGGATTTTACAAATATAAAATTCTGGGCTCCACAAAATATGGTTCCCTGCAGCAGGCCGGGGATACCGGATATCTTGTACTCAGCAGTCTCCCCTTATCCGAATACTATGCCATGCTGATTGCAATGGTGGCTGCTCTTATCATGATTTTTATGGTCGGCATCGCACTGATCGCATTCCGTATCAGGAAGAGCGCGGCAAATCTGACCCGGCCTATCCTGGAACTGAACCATACGGCCCAGCAGCTTGCCAACGGAGATCTGAATGTAAATCTTCATATTACCAGCGAAAACGAAATTGGTGAGCTGGGTGAATCTTTCCAGAAAACAGTCAACCGTTTAAAAGAATATATTACATATATTGATGAGACTGCAGAAGTGCTGGCACAGATCGCCGACGGAAAGCTAAGCATTCATCTGAAAAATGATTATGTCGGCGAGTTCCAGAAAATAAAAACCGCTTTGCTAAATATCTCTGATTCCATGAATCAGGTTATGGTCGGAATCAATGACAGCTCCGAGCGCGTATCGGTCGGGGCTACAGAGCTGGCCACCGCTTCCCAGGTCCTGGCAGAAGGGGCGGAAGTACAGGCTGCATCCATCGAACAGCTTGCGTCAACAACAAACACTGTTGCAGACCAGGTAGAAAACAGCCGCAGGGAAGCAGAGGCTTCCGCAAAGGCAACCGCCGAGGCTGCCGCCATGATCGAACAGAATCAGGAAAAAATGAAACAGATGATGGATGCCATGGACAAAATACAACAGACGTCACAACAGGTTGTCGGCATTATCCAGACAATCGAAGACATTGCTTCACAGACAAATCTTTTGTCACTCAATGCTTCCATAGAAGCAGCCCGCGCTGGCGAAGCGGGAAGAGGCTTCGCTGTCGTCGCCGATGAAATCGGAAAGCTGGCTTTAGAAAGTTCCAAAGCAGCAAACACAACAAAAGAGTTAATCGAAATTTCAATGGAAGAAATCAACAGAGGAAATACGATTGCGGCAGGCGCCATGAACTCGCTGAAGGAGTCCGTAAGCGCAGTAGACCATGTCAATGAAATGATCCAGGAAACAGCCGAAACTACAGCTGTCCAGGCCGAGAACATGAAACAGCTCCGCGTAAGAATCGAGCAGATAAACCACGGCATCCAGGACAATTCTGCGGCTTCCCAGGAGACCTCCGCAACTTCGGAAGAGCTGGCCTCCCAGGCTGAAATATTGAACAGAATGGTGCAAAAATTTGAACTTTGCTAGTCAGATCCCCCGCAGGAAACTGCGGGGGATAAGCCATTGTGCCCGGCAGCTTTTAACGCTTCACCACCCGGCAGTAAAATCTACGTTCCGGAACAATAGGACACTGAACTCACCTGCGGTAAATCACCCTGAGTAAAAAGAATATCTGACAGGAGGAAAAAGAATGAGATTAAAAAATATTCTCATCGTTGTAAAAGATATTGAAAAATCAAAACAATTTTATCACGACCTATTTGGTCTTGATATGATACTTGATAATAATGGCAATATTATTTTAACGGAAGGCCTTGTGCTGCAGGACGAAAAAATCTGGAAAACATTTCTGGGAAAAGCGATTATTCCACAAAACAATTCATGCGAGCTGTATTTTGAAGATCAGAATATAGAAGCGTTCGCCCGAAAACTGGAAACGTTATATCCCGCAACCCAATATGTTAATCGGCTCATGACGAATAGCCGGGGCCAGAAAGTCATTCGTTTTTATGACCCGGACGGCAATCTGATTGAAGTGAGAACACCGATGTGATTTCATTCGTGCATTATTGCACATAATTGCACGAACGAAACCACCTTGAACAATCCGAAGGCTGAACCGCTTTCTGCCTATATCAAAGATGGCAAACTCTCCGAATCAGAAATTGATGCGTTCCGTTCTCTTCTCGCAAAGAGTTCAAAAGACAGATTCGCGCGTTGTGCAAGAATGGAGGATCACTATGGCAGATTTTGGAATACACTTTTTCCTATGTACTATTTTTATTTGTATCATCATAGGTTTTCTTATTATCGTAAAACGGGCATTTAAA
>CANDFU010000026.1 GCA_947384095.1 uncultured Roseburia sp.
AAGCTGGCCAATGAATATCAGAAGATAATGGCGGAGGCGCAGATTGCGTTTGACGGAAAGACGTTAAATCTCTATGGCCTGCAGAAATATTTTGAGCACGATGACCGGGAGATTCGCAGGGCCGCAGTGAAGGCGTATTCTGATTTTTACCACGGCCACGAACAGCGCCTTGAGGAAATCTGGGATGAGCTGATCAGAATCCGCAATCAGATGGGAAAAAATCTTGGATATGAGAATTTTATCCCGGTCGGCTACTTACAGCAGGGGCGCACGGATTACGGGCAGAAGGAAGTGGAGGCGTTCCGGGAACAGGTGCGGACAGAAATCGTTCCGCTCTGCGAAAAGCTCTATGCGGCCCAGGCAAAACGTCTTGGCCTGGATGCGCTGATGTTTTACGATGAGAAACGTGTGTTTCCGGACGGAAATGCAAATCCGGCGGGGGACGACGATTTCATGGTGGAAGAAGCGAGGAAGATGTATCATGAGATCAGCCCGGAGACGGGGGAGTTTATTGACTTTATGATCGGGCATGGGATGATGGATTTAAAAAACCGGCCGGGAAAAGCGTCCACCGGCTATATGACCGCCCTTCCGGTTTACAAGGCTCCGTTTGTGTTTTCCTGCTTTAATCAGACGATCTTTGACATGCAGGTGCTCACGCATGAGCTGGGCCATGCGTTTGCAGGCTATATGGCGATGCGCAGCCAGCCCATCCCGGATTATTATTCAGAGTCCACCGATATCGCGGAGATCCACTCGATGTCCATGGAGCAGTTTGCCTATCCGTATGCAGAGCGGTTCTTCGGAGACGAGGCGGACAAATTCCGCTTTGCGCATCTGCAGGATGCCGTCACATTTGTGCCTTTTGGCGTGGCGGTGGATGAATTTCAGCACATCTGTTATGCGAATCCGGAGATGACGCCAAAGCAGAGGACGCTTGAGTGGAAAAAGCTGGAGGAGATCTATATGCCGTGGCGTAAATACGAGGCGGACGATTTCTTTGACCGCGGCGGATACTGGTATCACAAGCTGCACATTTACCTCTACCCGTTTTACTATATCAATTACACGCTGACGACGATGGGGGCGATGGAGTTTAAGAAAAAGAATGCAAAGGACCATGAGAAGGCGTGGGAGGATTATCTGAAGCTGTGCAGGTGCGGCGGGAGCATGAGTTACCTTGAAACGCTTGCACATGCAGGGTTAAGCAATCCGTTTGCCCCGGGAAGCGTGAAAGAGGCGATGGATGTTGCCAGGGAGGAGCTGATGGGCAGTCCGTTTATGGAGGAATTCTGATGGATGAGTTATTGAAAGTTGCAAAGAAGCAGCTGCGTTTTCAGAAAGTGATCGCGCTGTGCCTCGTCCTGATTGCCGTGGTACTGGGCGCGACCGGATATCTGTTTGTGAATCAGGTGGGACAGATGACGACGGCGCTTCAGGAGACGTCGGCCAGGCTTCAGGAGATCGATGTGGAGGGGATCAACAGTTCCATTTCGGTGACGCAGGAGATGTTGGAGAGTGTAGAGGATTTTTCGAAGGCGGTGGACGGCGTCACGGAGAAGGTAAAAGAATTTGACTCCTGGATGCTGGGACTGCTGGGAGGCGCGCGGTAGCGTCAGCCTCCCGCCTTATGGCGTTTTTTGGCAATCGGCTTTTTCGGAGAACGGCGCACGCTGTACCCGAAACTGCCGATTTTTTTTCCGAGAAGGAAATATTCGCCGTGGGAATAGGCGATCAGAGCTGCGCTGTTCAGACGAAACGAGCCTTTTTCGTCCAGATAGGCGTCGTCGACCGTGACGGCGGCCACGTCCGCGAGAATGAGGTTGTGGCTGCCAAGAGGCGTGATCTGCCGTATACGGCACTCAATCCGGACCGGGCTTTCTGCAATGCCGGGGACGGAAATTTCCCGTGACGGCAGGGGCGTTAAGGCCATTTCCTTAAACTTGTCCACGTCCCGGCCGGAGCGGACGCCGCAGTAATCGGCTGCGCGCGCAAGCGCGGCGGTGGTGAGGTTTACGACAAATTCGCCCGACGCTTCGATCATGTGGTAAGAATAGCGTTCGGGCCGGATGGACACCGAGAGCATCGGCGGGTTTGTGCAGACGGTTCCGGCCCAGGCAACCGTGATAATATTCGGCTTTCCGTCAAGCGCGGGATTATCGCACGCCCTGTCATGTCTGCCCGGATACTGGCAGCTCACCATGACGGCGGGCAGCGGGTAGAGCATGTTTCCAGGTTTGAAAGCGTATTCTGCCATGTGAGTCCTCCGTTTTATTTCATCAGAATATCCATCAGATAGGCGTAGACATCTTCGTTTAAATTTTTCCAGTTATTACAGATTGCCTCTGCCTGTTCTTTTTTGCTGACGATTAAGGTCAGATCAATCAGGCTGGTATCGCGTTCCCGAAACTGGCAGCGGACCGCGTAGGTGTGTCCCGGCGTCCGGTAGTAGTCGGCGACTACGGAATTGATGGTCTTGAGCTTCATTTTATTCGTTTCGAAGAAAGCGATCGTGTCCTGCTCGATTGCGTCCGTGATTTTATCGCGGAAAAATTCCAGGGTCTCTTTTCCCGCGGCAGTGATAAAGTACTGTGTGTTGTTGTGTGTCGGCTCCGGGCGGATGAGATCTGCTTCGGCCAGGTCGTTTAAGACCTGCTGGACCCGGAAGTAATCGGTGTAGTCCTGGTCCAGGAAAAAGCCGGAAATCTGAGTGTTGGTCAGCGGAAAGTCGACTTTATCGAGCATGTTCAGGATCGTGAGCTTATAGATGGTAAATGGTTCCGCCATGTGAGTCCTCCGTTTTTTTATAATATTTTCCCTGCCAGAGATCACGTTCTTTTAATTCGCGCTGGATACCGTTTAAGATCCGCTTTTTGTCGGTGCTCCAGAGCGGGGCCAGGAGCAGCCGGCGCGGTCCGTCCCCGGTCAGGCGGTGAACGACGATTTCCGGCGGCAGAAGTGCGATGGCGTCTGCGGTCAGAGCGATGTAGTCCTCCATGGCAGGGAGCAGAAACGGTTCCTTTTCGTAGCGTGCGCCGAGTGCGGTCCCTCTCAATATGTGGAGAAGCTGCAGTTTGACGCCCTGCACGGGCAGACGGGCGACGTGTGAGACGGAGGCGAGCATTTGTTCTTTTGTTTCCCCCGGCAGGCCGAATATCAGATGGAGGATCACGTCGATTCCGCGCAGACGCAGAGCGTGTACCGCTTCGTCGCACTGGCAGGGGGAAAAACCGCTCCGGATGCGCCGGTGTGTGTCTGCGTGAACCGTCTGCAGGCCCAGCTCGACCCAGACCGGTTTTATGTGGTTTAAATCCTCCAGCAGGTCAAGGACGTCCGGCCCGAGACAGTCGCAGCGCGTTGCAATGGAGAGCGCCGCGATTTCGGGGGGACGGATGGCTTCCGTAAACAGGGAGCGAAGCCGTGGGACGGGGGCGTAGGTGTTTGTGTATGCCTGGAAATAGGCGATGAATTTCCGGCAGCCTGTCTTTGCGCGAATCCGTTCTTTTGCATCCGCGATCTGGGCGGCGACGGTCAGGGCCGGGGATGCGGCAAATTCACCGGATCCGCCGGCGCTGCAGAAGACACAGCCGCCCGTGCCGTCTCTGTCACGATTGGGGCAGGTCATGCCGCCGTTTAAGGAGAGGCGGTAGACTTTTTCGCCAAACGTATCTTTTAAATAAGAATCCAGGGAGAAATAGCGCTTTCCGTTCCAGAATGCCGGCAGTTCTCCTTTTTTGTGAGTTATATTTTCTGGTTCCTGCATCGGCGGATCACCTTATTTTCCGATGTAGGATTTTACCGCGCGGCTGACCGCTTCCGCGACGCGCGGATCAAATGCCTCCGGCATGATAAATTCGTCGCAGAGTTCTTCGTCGGAGACGAGGCCTGCGATCGCTTCCGCGGCGGCGAGCTTCATCTTTTCCGTGATCCGGGAGGCGCGCCCTTCGAGTGCGCCTTTAAAAATACCGGGAAATGCGACGACATTGTTGATCTGGTTCGGAAAATCACTCCGGCCGGTCCCTACGATTCTGGCTCCGGCCGCCCTGGCCGCGTCGGGCATGATCTCCGGAACGGGGTTCGCCATTGCAAAAAGGATGGCGTCGGGGTTCATGGATGCGACCATTTCGGGGCTTACGATGCCGGGGGCAGACACGCCGACAAAGATATCGGCGCCTTTCAGGGCATCGGCAAGCGTACCGTGCATGTTTTTAAGGTTGGTGCGCGCGGTCATTTTCTGCTGCATCCAGTTTAATTCCGGATCGTCTTTTGCGAGAATGCCCTGACGGTCGCACATCGTGACGTCATGGAAACCGTAGGTGAGAAGAAGCTTTGTGATGGCGATTCCTGCGGAGCCGGCGCCGTTTACAACCACACGGCAGCCTTCTTTTTTCTTTCCCGTGACTTTTAAAGCGTTGATTATGCCGGCAAGAACCACGATGGCAGTGCCGTGCTGGTCGTCGTGGAATACCGGAATGTCCAGGATTTCCTGCAGCCGTTCCTCAATCTCAAAACAGCGCGGGGCGGAAATGTCTTCCAGATTGATACCGCCGAACGCCGGAGCGATATTTTTTACCGTGGCGATGATTTCCTCGGTGTCGCGCGTGTCAAGGCAGATCGGGACGGCGTTGACATTGCCGAATTCTTTGAAGAGAACGCATTTTCCCTCCATCACGGGCATGGCGGCATAGGCGCCGATATTCCCGAGGCCCAGCACGGCGCTTCCGTCGGAGACGACGGCGATGGTGTTGGCTTTCATGGTGTAGGCGTAGGCTGCCTCCCGGTCGGCGGCGATGACTTTGCATGGTTCGGCGACGCCGGGCGTGTAGGCGACGGCGAGGTCTTCCCTGGTGTTTACTTTTGCTTTGGCGGTGGTTTCCAGTTTACCGTTCCACTTTCTGTGCATAATGAGCGCAGGGTCGGAAAGATTGAAATGATTGTTATCCATAGTAATCTCCATTCCGGAGCGTTTACGCGATGAGGCGACTGCCATCAGACAAATTTGTGACGCTCCGGCACAAATCTGCCTGTGAAAAATCGGCACGTCAGTCTGATCCTCCCCGTTTTCATAAATCATATCATTATCATTTTCACAAATCAAGAAAATTAGGACTTCCTATTTTAAAAAAAGTAGTGTATAATACATTCATCAAAAATTCATTTTGTCATTTCAGACATGATTCCCAGCGTGATTGGCAACAAAAAAATGGAAGAGAATAAGGAGCAGCATATGAGAGAAAAATATGAGAGCCTGTCGGCGGTTGTGCTGAAAGACCTCGCGAGGGCGCGGGGACTTAAAAATATTTCTAATATGAAGAAGAGTGCATTGATCGAGCTGATGCTGGCGGAGGACGAGCGTCAGGCAAAGGAAAAGCCGGAGAAGACGGAAAAGCCGGAGCGGGCAGAAAAAGCAGAGCGCGCGCCGCGGGATGGGAATGCGCCGGCGGTACGCGACGCATCCGTCCGTGACGGCCATGCGGCAAAGGAAAATACGGCGCAGCGTGCCGCGGACACAGCGCGGGAAGGAAATCCTGCCCGCGAGAATCCGCCGTTGCGGGAAGGAGGGGCTGTCCGCGAGAACGTGCCGGGACGGGAAAACGGCGCGGTTCGTGAGAATATGGCGGGGCGCGAAAGCGCGCAGCGGGAGAGCACGGGGCGCGACAGTACGTCGCCGGACGAGACGATCATGAATCTGGACAGCGGCATTACCGCGAACGGTATCCTTGAGGTGATGCCGGACGGCTATGGGTTTATCCGCTGTGAGAATTATATGCCGGGAGAAAATGATGTTTATGTCTCTCCGTCGCAGATCCGCAAGTTTAATTTAAAGACAGGGGATATTGTGACCGGCAATACAAGGGTGAAGACGCAGCAGGAGAAGTTTTCGGCGCTGCTTTATGTGACGACGATCAACGGCTATCATCCGGGAGTGGCGCAGCGGAGGAAGAATTTTGAGGATCTGACGCCGATTTTCCCGAATCGGAGAATCCGGCTGGAGCGTCCGGGATGCAGCGTGGCGATGCGTATTGTGGATCTTGTATCGCCCATCGGAAAGGGGCAGCGCGGTATGATTGTTTCCCAGCCGAAAGCGGGAAAGACGACGCTGCTCAAGGAGATAGCAAAGTCCGTGACGGCGGGGAATCCGGGCATGCATCTGATCATCCTGCTGATCGACGAGCGTCCGGAGGAGGTGACGGATATCAAAGAGGCGATCGCCGGGGACAATGTGGAGGTAATCTACTCCACATTCGACGAGCTTCCGGAGCATCATAAGCGTGTCTCGGAGATGGTGACGGAGCGGGCCAAGCGCCTGGTGGAGCACGGAAAAGATGTCATGATTCTGCTGGACAGTATCACAAGGCTTGCGAGAGCGTACAACCTGACGGTTCCGCCGAGCGGCCGCACGCTTTCCGGGGGGCTGGATCCGGCCGCCTTACATATGCCGAAGCGTTTTTTTGGCGCGGCCCGCAATATGCGCGAGGGAGGGAGCCTGACAGTGCTTGCGACAGCGCTTGTGGACACGGGGAGTAAGATGGACGACGTGATTTTCGAGGAGTTTAAGGGGACCGGCAATATGGAGCTTGTGCTGGACCGCAAGCTTTCGGAGAAGCGGGTTTTCCCGGCGATCGATATCGTCAAGTCCGGCACACGGCGCGAGGACCTTCTTCTGGAGCCGCAGGAGCAGGAAGCGGTGGACGCGATGCGCAAGGCCATCAACGGCATGCGCACCGACGACGCGGTGGAGAATATTCTGAATATGTTTGCCAGAACCAGAAACAACCAGGAGTATATCAATATGGTGAAAAAGACCAGAATCATTTAAAAACAGCTTGCTTTCATATATATCGTATGCTATAATAAACCCGCTGTTTGTTTTTGGGACGGCCTTTTGCGGTGAATATCATATGCGTACTGGGCATACGGGTATAAAAGGCGCCGGAACAGATGAACTATGACAACGATTCAGAACATAAAGAGGTGAAGATCATGAAGCAGGGAATCCATCCAGATTACCATCAGGCAACGGTCACATGCAACTGCGGCAATACATTTGTGACAGGCTCTACGAAGAAGGACATTCACGTTGAGATCTGCTCAAAATGCCATCCGTTCTATACGGGACAGCAGAAGTCTGCACAGGCTCGCGGACGTATCGACAAGTTTAACCGCAAATACGGCATCAATCAGTAGGCGGAGCCGTTACAGTTTTTTGGTGATCATCATGCAGTGTAAACGAGAATGCGGGGCCGTTACGGCTTTTATACCGCGGTTCTTATTTATGCTGCATGATTCATATTACGGATTTTTTCGCGGTATGAGGTGAAGCGGGGAAAAATATGAAATATTCAGAGGTAGGCGGACAGGCGGTGATGGAAGGCATTATGATGCGGTACCGGGAGAAATATGCCGTTGCCGTGCGAAAGGCTGATCGGGAAATCGTGACGGAGGTTTTCGATTACCACGGTCTGATCCGGAGTGAAAAGATCGGGAACATACCGGTACTGCGCGGGGTGTTTCGTTTTGCAGAGTCGCTGGTGCTCGGAATGCGCACGCTGGAGTTTTCGGCTTCCTTTTTTGAAGAAGATAGTCGGGAGCAGGAGAAGGAAAGAGGGAAAAAAGACGCCGGGATGGGATTTACGGTGGCGTTTGCCGTCGTGCTCGCGGTTGGTATTTTTATGGTGCTGCCGTATTACATATCCGTTTTTTTACAGCGCTTTTTTGTGTCGCAGACAGCGGCGGCGCTTCTGGAGGGCGCGGTGCGGCTGGCAGTTTTTATCGGATATGTGGCGGCAATATCGCTGATGCCGGATATCCGGCGCGTATATATGTATCACGGCGCGGAGCACAAGTGTATCAACTGTATTGAGCACGGACTGGATCTGAATGTGGAAAATGTAAAAAAGTGTTCCAGACAGCACAGGCGCTGCGGGACCAGCTTTCTGTTGATTGTCATGCTGGTCAGTATTGTGTTTTTTCTGTTTATCCAGGCGGAAGGCGTGCTCATGAGGCTTTTGCTGCGGATACTTCTCGTCCCCGTGATTGCGGGCGTGTCCTATGAATTTATCCGGCTGGCGGGCCGCACGGACAATGCGTTCGTCCTGTTTTTCGGAAAGCCGGGCATGTGGCTGCAGAATCTGACGACGAGGGAGCCGGACGATTCCATGATTGAAGTGGGGATCGCATCCGTGGAGGCTGTTTTTGACTGGCGCTCTTTTGTGGAACAAATCAGACAGGAGGACAAGGATGTCATATGACGTATCGGGAAGCAATGGAGCACGGAGAGAGGATTCTGGCTGCGGCTGATATCGCGGACGCGCGGATGGATGCATGGCTTCTGATGGAGACGGTGTGCAAAATTGAGCGCAGCTTTTACTATATGCATATGGAAGATGCGTTTCCGGAAGAACATCTGCGTGAGTATGAGATTAATATCCGGAAGCGCGCTGAGCATATTCCGCTGCAGTATCTTGTCGGTGAGACGGAGTTTATGGGGCTTCGCTTTAAGGTCAATTCGGGCGTGCTCATTCCCAGGCAGGATACGGAGACGCTGGTGGAGGAGGCGTTAAAGGCAGTGCGGCCCGGAATGAAGGTTCTGGATCTTTGTACGGGATCGGGCTGTATTATCGTCAGCATTCTTCACAATGCGCCGGGGGTCAGGGGATATGCCACGGATATTTCAAAACTGGCGCTCAATGTCGCGAAGGAGAATGCGCGGTTAAACGAAGTGTCCGTGCTGTTTGAACACAGTGATCTTTTTGACAATGTATCGGAGAAATTTGACATGATCGTTTCCAATCCGCCGTATATTGCCAGCGGGGAGATTGCGAAGCTGATGCCGGAGGTACGCAGTTTTGAACCGATGGAGGCGCTGGACGGAAAGGAGGACGGGCTTTATTTTTACCGGAAGATTGCAAAGGAGTGCATCCTCTACCTGAACCCCGGAGGACAGGTTTTTTTTGAAATCGGTTATGATCAGGGGGAGGCTGTTTCCTGGCTGCTGTGGGAGGCCGGTTTTCACGGGATACGGGTCAAAAAAGATCTGGCGGGAAAGAACCGCGTTGTGACAGGAAGAATATAGCTTGTGGTTCTGACATGGAGGGATTTTATGTTTGATAAATTGGAAGATCTGCTGATTCGTTTCGAGGAGCTGATGAGTGAACTGAGCGCTCCGGATGTGGCGAACAATCCGGAACGATTCCGCAGGCTGATGAAGGAGCAGAGTGATCTGACACCGATTGTGGAGGCTTATAAAGAGTATAGACAGTGCAGGCAGGATATTGAGGATTCCCTTGCAATGCTGGAGGAAGAGTCGGACGAGGAAATGCGTGAGCTTGCAAAGGAAGAGTTAAGCGGCGCCAGGGCGCGTGTGGAAGAACTGGAGCAGCGGTTGAAGATTCTGCTTCTTCCCAAAGACCCGAATGACGATAAAAATGTCATCGTGGAAATCCGCGCGGGGGCCGGCGGGGAGGAAGCGGCGCTTTTCGCGGCGGAGATTTACCGTATGTATCAGCATTTTGCAGAGACACGAAACTGGAAGACGGAGATTATGGAGGCCGACGAGACAGGGATCGGCGGTATGAAGAGCGTTACGTTTCTGGTGAGCGGGCAGGGGGCATATTCCGTGATGAAATACGAGTCCGGGGTGCACCGGGTGCAGCGTGTGCCGGAGACGGAGTCGGGCGGCCGGATTCATACGTCGACGATCACGGTCGCGGTGATGCCGGAGGCGGAGGAAGTGGACGTTGAGATTGATGAAAAGGATATCCGCATCGATGTGATGCGTGCGTCCGGCAACGGCGGCCAGTGTGTGAATACAACCGATTCCGCGGTGCGTCTGACACACTATCCGACCGGAATTGTCGTGTACAGCCAGACCGAGAAATCGCAGCTGCAGAACAAGGCGAAAGCGTTTGCGCTGCTGCGCGCAAAGCTTTACGATATCGAGTGCCAGAAGGCGCACGACGCCGAGGCGGAGGCCAGAAGGAGCCAGATCGGTACGGGCGACCGCTCGGAGAAGATCAGAACCTACAATTTCCCGCAGGGCCGTGTGACGGATCACCGGATCAATCTGACACTCTATAAGCTGGACAAAGTGATGAACGGGGATATCCAGGAGATCATCGATGCCTGTATTGCAGCCGACCAGGCGGCGAAGCTGGTAAAGATGGGTGAAAGTGCCTGAGGGTCATGATTTTTCGTGGAAATGGAAATAGTTCGCCTGGGTGAGAGTGGAATAATATTGAAAGGGACAGTCAATGACAGCCGCATGGACTGTCTTTTTTCCATATTGGATTTTGTGGATGCACTGCCTGCCCCTGCCGGAAAAAGTGATGGCTTCTTTTTTTGTTGCGGGGTATTGGCGGTAAAAAATGTCTGCCGGCTCAGAGGGGTCTGAAGGATAAAGGAGCCGGATATACAGCAGAAGGGTGAGGAGAACCGGGATGAGAGGGACAAAGACAACATGGAAGATGCCGGATGTGACGGCGGATGCGCTAAAGATATTTGCCTGTGTGGCGATGCTGATACAGACGGCGGGCATCGTGATTGTGGAAAAAGGGCTGATCGGACTGAACGGGCACACGCAGGCGGAGCTTGCGGAGGCGATGGCGGCGGATGCGCGTCTGATGACACTGGCGGGAATCGGCTCCGCGATGCAGCTGATCGGGGGGATGGCGCTCCCGGTTTTTGCATTTTTGCTGGTCGAGGGGTTTTTGCATACTTCCGATTACAAAAGATATCTTTTCCGTATCGCTTTTACGGCGCTGATCAGTGAGATTCCGTTTGATCTCGCGATGGCGCAGACGGTTATGGACTGGTCGGGGCAGAACGCGCTGGTTACAATGACGGTCTGTCTGCTGATGCTTTATTTTATCAGAATGACGGACGCTGCCGATAATCGCCTGCTGCGCGGTATCATAAAAACCATGGCGGTGATGGAGATCGGAAGAGCGTCGTGTAGGGAAAGAGTGTAGGTTATAGTGTA
>CANDFU010000027.1 GCA_947384095.1 uncultured Roseburia sp.
GCTGATGGATATTTATATGCCCGAAAAACTGGGAACGACGGCGGCAAGGGAGCTGCGCAGTATGGGAAGCGAGGGACGCATTATTTTTCTCACCACGTCGACCGACCATGCGCTGGAGGCGTTTGGCGTGGACGCGTCACAGTATCTGATCAAGCCTGTCTCAAAAGAAAAAATGTTTTCGGTGCTGGACCGTGTCCTGGAACGGATGGACGAAGAGCGGAAAAAATACCTGCTGCTCAGGATCGACGGGAGATTTAAGAGAGTGGCATTGCATGATATTGTTTACTGTGAGGCGCAGGGGAACTGCCAGTGTCTGAATCTGGCAGACGGCACACAGGCGGTTCTGCGTATGACGATGACAAAGATATATGAGATGCTTTCTCCTTATCCGGAGTTTGTGAAAGCGGGAGTCGCCTATATTGTTAACCTTACGCATGTGGATAGTCTGAATGCGCAGGAAATGTATATGGATATCGGAAAAAGCATTCATCTGCCAAGAGGATCCTATCCGTCTCTGAGGGAGCAGTACTTTCATTTTTACTGCGAAGAGGATGTATTTTGACAGGGATAGAAAGGAATGACGAATGCAGGGATATGATATGATAGTGCCCGGGAGTATCCGTTTATACCTGCTTCACGCGGCGGCACTGTGGTTTTTGTGCCGGTCGCGGTACGACAAAAGGAAAACGGCTTTGCTGTGCGCGGGGTGTGCGGTGTTGCAGAGTGTCGCCGCATTTGTAAGCAAATATATCATGCAATATGGGAAGGCGTGGGTTTTTCTGGTATTTATGATCACATTCGCCATTTTCTGCGGTGTTTTTTTTGTGATGACGTCGGAGAATGTGACAAAGACCTTGTTTGTGATACTTAGCTATGCGCAGATGTTTATGGCAGTAACATTTCTGGCAGGGGCACTGACGTTCCGGTTTTCCGGCAGCGCTGCTGTCTCGCCGGTTGGCCTGCGCACCATTCTTCACGCGGCCATGCTGCTCGGGTATGTCTTGTGCTTTCGCAGGAAGTTTGATGAAGTCCGCCGGGAAGTAGATCAGGGATGGGGGCCGTTGTGCTTTTTATCCCTGTTATTTATGTTTTTTATCTGTTATCTTACGCTGCGGGTGCAGACAGAGGGATATGGTGATGCGGATGTTTTATTTTTTGGCCTAGTGATACTTGTCATGCTGGCGGGTTACGGTGTGATTTTTCATACCATCCACTATATGAAGGAGTCTGCGGCGGCCGGCCGGATGGAGCAGCACCAGGGGATCCTGATGCAGAAGCTGGCCCTTATGGAAGCGGCGGTGGAGGAGGCGGGAAGGGCCCGCCATGATATAAGGCATCATCTGCTCAATATCGCGGAGTATGCCAGGGCAGGCGACAATGAGGCTCTGCTTGCCTATCTGGATGAATATATGCGCGAGACGGCAGGAGGGAAGCAGATCCGTTTTTGCGCGGATCCCGCCATCGACCATGTGCTGACTGTTTACCGGCACAGAGCCGCGCAGGAGGGCATTATGACGGATTTTGCAGCGGATGTGGAAGAAGAAACCGGAATCAGCGAGGTGGATCTTGTAGCGGTTCTGGCTAACCTGTTGGAAAATGCTGTTCACGGGTGCCTTGCATCCGGCCGGGATGAGATGGAGATCAGAGTACGGATACGGACGAGGGCGGGCAGGCTGTCCGTCCTGGTTGAAAATACCTGTGCAGAAGAAGTCCTGTTTGAAAACGGGCTTCCCCGGTCGGGGGAACGGGAAGGAATCGGCATATCCAGTATTCTGAAATGTGTGGCAAAATATCGCGGAGACGTGGATTTTAAATGCGAAGGCGGAATATTTACCAGCAGAATTATTATGACGGGCCGTCCATGAAGACGGTGCAGAATCTGAATGAACGATGCTGCCTGCAAAGTATGTCGAAAAAGGTGCGATGCATAGCCGGAATGCCGAAAAAATGCTGTTTTCTGCTATCCTGTAAAAAAGTACAGGAAAAGAAATGCGGTTGTCTGTCCGGGTAAGGCGGCGATAAAGCATTTCGGCGGGAGGGCAGGATATGCTGGGTGGAGCGTTCGGAGTGGCGCTGCTTCGGAATGGACTGGGGGCGGGACTGATGCTCTGTGTTTTTTTATTGCTGGATCGCCCCAGGTTTTCCATGAAAAAGACAGTCTGCGCCTATGTCTTTTTTGGCATTTTTGCAGTTGTGTTATACAGTGTCTGGTATCTGGCTGATGTAGGACATTTTATCCGATATTCGGGGCCGCTCACGGTTCCGTTTCTCGGGGGGTTCTGTGCGCTGCTGAGCGGTGAGGGAATCTATCTGGCTCTTTACAAAATTGCGCTCGGGTTTTATCTGATGGCTATATGTGTATTCTGCGGCGTGGATGTGGCGCGCTGGTGGTTTGGGGGTAATCTGTGGGTGGACATCGCCGTGCGCATCTGTATGATTACGGTGATCATCATCTTTTTTGTGAAAAAGTTCAGAGGAAGATTTCTTGAAAATGTGGATCTTTTACGGGAGGAGATGGATCTGCTCGGCGCCGTTATCCTTGTCGGTTCCATCGGGCTGGCGGCGATTCTGGCATACTGGCCGCCCATCCATGTATTTTCCGTACTCAATATGATACGGATACTGATTATTATGTTTATGGCGGGAATGATTCAGTATGTGATTTTTCACCTGTATTTTCACCGCGGCAAGGAACATACTTATAAGGCTCAGAAACAGCTTCTGGAGATGAATGAAAAGCTGCTCCAGCGGCAGCTGGAGCTGGCGAAGGAGTCGGAAGAGGAAGCGGCCAGGGTCCGTCATGACGTGAGGCATCACTGTCTTTTGATCGCGGATTACGCCGAAAGCGGCGAAACGGAAAATCTTCTGAATTATATCAGACAATATGTCAGGGATGTGGAGGGCACCAGAAAAAAGCGTATCTGCGGGAATAAAGCGGTAAACAGTATTTTATCGGTCTATGCCAGGCGGGCCGGGGATGAAAAGATAAAGGTGACGTTGGATGCGGCGGTGCCCGAAGGCCTGTCGGTTCGGGATATCGACCTGGTCGCTATACTGGCGAATCTGTTTGAGAATGCCATTCACGGCTGTATTCATTCGGGAGAAACAGAGCGGGAGATCTGCCTGTGCATCATGCGCAAGGGACATAAGCTGGTCATCCGGTGTAAAAATACCTGTGCGCCGGATGTGCGGTTTAGCCGCGGAATGCCGTTATCCGGCGATGGGATCGGGGTCGGCGCTTCAAGTATTTTAAAAACAGCGGCCTGCTATGACGGGGAGACGGATTTTAAGGTAGAGAACGGGTTTTTCATTGCGAGAATCCTTTTGAATTTACCGGACTGAAAAAGGAACCTGCAGAGGTTCCTTTTTCAGTCCGTTTTTTATTTTACCGTTACGGTAATCTTTTTGTAGATACCGTTCTGCGCATAGACGTAAATGGTGCATTTCCCCTTTTTCTTTGCCTTGATGACGCCTTTAGAGGATACGGTTGCCACGGAGGGATTGCCCGACTCGTAGCTGACCTTCCTGTGCCTGGAAAGCTGCTGTGAATCCTTTTTCTCGGCCGGCTTCAGGGTAAACGTTTTTCCTTTCTTTAAGGAAAGGTTTGTTTTGCTGAGGCTGAGGGATTTTACGTTGCCGCGTTTTCCGCCCATGGTCGTCTCGCAGATGGTTTTTGAGGCCGCGATGGTGACTTTTTTGCCGTCCACCAGTTTATAGGCGCGGACGATGTATCTGTAGTAGGTTCCCTTGGTAAGCTTTTTGTGCGTAAAAGAGGTGGACTGCTTCTTTACGGTCTTTATGGCCTTGAATTTTGTCCCGTTTTTGCATTTTGCGCCGTAGATGACATAGCCGTCCGCGTTCTTTACCTTGTTCCAGGTCAGCCTGATGCTTGTTTTTTCGGCTTTGGCCGCCTTTGCCTGGATTGCGGCGAAGGAGGAACCCTTTATGTCCTTATGCGTTTTCTGTCCGGTGATCTTTTTGTCTGTCACGAGGATGGTATCCATCGGCACGTTCTGTTTTCCGGCCATGGACAGGATTTTCTTTGCGGTTTTCTCGGAGACGCCGAGTTCCTTCCTGATGGTTTTTATCTGTTTATTCTGGCTGTCGGCCGGGGTATCCTGTCCGCTTCCGCCGGAATTACTGTTATCACTGCCGCCGGAGTTCCCGCCGGAGCTGTCGCCGGGTTTACTGTCGGCATTTTCGCCGGTATTCCCGCCGTCCGGCGTATTCTGGCTGCCCTGAAGCTTTGCATAGGCAGCTTCGGCGTTGGTTAAGACACTGTATTCGGTGCCCGGGATACGTTTCTTTCCGGCATCGGTCAAAGCGTCGTAGGCAGTTCTCGCCGCGGTAATATTCCGGGAACAGATATCTGTTTTTTCGACTGTTCCGATGGCATGTATTTTTGAGAGGACATCATAAACTTTTTCTGCATCCGTAAGAAGCTGCAGCTTATCGGCCGGAAGTTCTTTTTTCAAGGTGTCCGTCAGGGCGTCGTAGGAAGCCCTGGCCTGTTCGATTTTTTCACGGCAGTCTGTGTTGAAAAAAAGATAGCCGGTCCCGATGGCGTCGATTTTTGCAGTTACGGCGTCAAGCTGCGCGCGCATTTCCGCAGTCATGCGGCTTAACTGAACCCGGTTTGACGGACCGTTTACAATCTGGAAGCCGGCGTCATCGCTGTGGAGACAGGAGCTGTAATCCCTGTCATTTTCTCCTGTGAGGTTTAAGAGCATACCCGAAGGGGAATAGCGGACATCAAAGCCGACAGATGCATTTCCGGTAAAAGGTTCTGCAATATCCGTGAGCCCGCCGTTGGGAGAGAGGACGAGGATCGAGAGATTGCTTACTGCGGATGCTGCTGTGTTGTCTTTGATCACGGCGGAGCCTCCCAGGCTGACGGAAGAACTGGAATCTGCTGCCACGCCGCCGATTCCGAATGCATTGACGGCTTTGTTTCCGGTTATTTCACCGCCCGTCATACACATACTGCCCTTATAGGAGATGCATACACCGCCGGGGTAAGTGTCTGCATGGCCCGAGCCGTACGCAGAGAGCGCTGTATTTCCCGAGATTCTGCCGCCGGTCATCTGAAATGTACCGCCCTGCATGTGGACGCCGCCTGCGTTCTGCGCAGAGGTATTATTTTCAATGATTCCGCCTTCCATGATAAAAGTGCCGCCGCCATGGACGCCGCCGGCAAACAGGCCCTGGCTTTCATTCCGGGAGATCTCGCCGCCGTACATGTGGAATGTGTCTGCGTTTACAGTCAGGCCGGTTCCTTTGTTGTCTGAGATCTCGCCGCCGTACATGTATCCGGTACTGCCGCTGGTCATTGACAGGGAAACAGGCGGGGCGGAAAGGGGGCCTTCGTCACCGTTTTCTGAGATTTTGCCGCCGTACATATAAAACGTACTGCCGCTGTCGCATCTGATTGCCGTATAATGCTGGTGCCGCATTTCGCTGTCGTACATATAAATGGTGGTGTTGTCTGCCCGGATACCACTGACGTTGCCCGTAAACGTGCCGCTGTGCAGGGAAAGGGTACATGGTTTTTCGGGGTCGGTGCAGAATGTCCGGACGGCATAATCGGTGTTTCCGATCACGTGGATTTTGTAGATGTCAACGGTGCTGTTTTCGATCCGCAGATCAACCTGTGCAATATATCCGCCCGTGAGCGTCTCGGTTCCGTCTGCCTCGTCGGGAACCCAGGCTCCCATTTCACTGTTTACGGAAAATTTGTGCGGGGTTTCTGAGCAGTCGGTAAAGGTGCATGAAAGGGAACCGGTCTTTTCACCGATGGAAAGCTGCGACAGAAATTTTCCGTCTGTCGGGCCACTGGTAATGGAATGGCCGTTCAGACATAAGTGAATGTCGGCGGTGATAGAGACCCTGCTGCTTAGTACGATGTCTGAAGTCAGATAGTAATATCCGCTCTCTGTTGGAAAAGAAGAGATGCTGACGCCTTCCGGGGCCCATGGCTGCCAGTCGACTGCTTCATGATCGTGATGTCCGCTGCCGCCCGGGCAGACGCTATGTCCGCACACCGTGTGGGTGTGTCCCGCCTTTGTCTGGTTTAGGTTTCTGCTTTCGGCGGCCTGGACTTTTAATGTAGTTCCTGTTGCAAGAAGAAAACCTACGGACAGAGCGAAGACTGTGAAAAAGACGGCAATTCTTCTGTTTTTACATAAATGCATGTTTTTCCTCCATATTCTGCAGAGCTTCTGATTCTTTGCGGCCTGTGCCGCATGAAAGATGTCGTCTGCGGTGGACTTCTCATAACGGTTCCCCCCTGTTTTCTGGCCGTCATCACGTCTGTTTTTTCTCAGACTTCTGGCCGTTTTACAGAAAATCCCCTTCCAAAATATGCTGGCATTGGGAGAATGCTGGAAGGGGATTTCTGTAAAAAAGATTATAAGGAAAAAAAAAGGATTTTTTTCATTTTCGTTACGGAATGCAGTTTTTCATGGACAGTTTGTACGGGTTGCGCAAACAGTGTAAAAAAAAGTGCAATGCATACCAAAAAAGCACATCGGGCTTTCTTTTCTGATATATTATGACTAAAATTTACAGAAAAAGAGGTGTTTTTACAAATGGGACGGACCATCAAAGGGCGGCTGACGTTTGGTGTAATCTGGATCGTAGCGGCGGGCATTCTGCTGACTACGGCCGGAATTACGGCTGTGGCGGGAGGGCGGGTCACGAGAGATCAGAAAGAAGCGCTGCAGCTTTATGCGGATAAATATGCGGAGGAGATCAATACCTGGATTGAAAATGAAAAAATGATTGCCGACGGAGCGGCGGACAGTATTGCGGCGGCGGCGGATCTGGGGGATGCATTTCTGCAGTCTGTCGTGGATATCCATGCTTCGGGCAGGGCGGAACTGTTAAATTTATACTGTGGAACAAAAGACAGTCGTTTTTTTCAGTCAAATCGCGAGGCGGATATACCGGACGGGTATGATCCGGTACAACGTGGCTGGTATCAGCAGGCAGTCGCAAGGGGGACTGTGATTGTAACGGATCCTTACTGGGATGTAATCACAAATCAGATGTGCGCCACAATTGCGGCTCCGGTGTATCTGAACGGGGAACCGGAAGCCGTGATCGGGCTGGATGTGACGCTGAAAACAGTGACCGAACTGACCGGAAGCATTGACTTTGCGGAGGGGGTGTATGGGTTTATGGCGGACAGCAGCGGGCAGTATGTTGCGCATCCGGAACAATCGTACGAGCCCTCGGAGGACAGGTCGGTTTCCGTCGCGGATCAGATGCCGGGGCTTGCCGGACTGATTTCGGAAGAGAACGGCGATGTATTGAGGCTTGTGGACTATGACGGAATCGAATGTTATTTCGCTGTCAGTAAGATTCGGGGAAGCGACTGGAAGCTTGGCGTTGTGGTGCCGATGGCAAATGTTACGGACTCCATTACGGCAATGATCGGGGTGGCAGCGCTGATTGCGGTTCTTGTAATCTTATCGGCTGCCGCGATTATGGCGGGACTGATCGGCAGACTGCTGGCTCCTGTGCAGATGCTAAAACAGTTTGCGTCCGGGGATTTTTCGGAGAATATAGTCAGCGAAAAAACGATTCCCAAAGCATACAAAAACGAGACGGAGCAGATCAGGTCGGCGACGGCGGATGTAAGGCAGCAGATCAGGGGAATTATCTTAAATACAAAACGGGAAGCAGAAAATATCAGCACGATCGCGGAGGGGACGTCGGCGAAAATGACGGTTTTAAATCGGGATATTTCGGGGATGGCAGAGATGGTTCACGGGGTCATGCGCCAGGCAAAAGAGGCGGAAGAACTGGCGGGGCGCATTCGGGATGCGGGGGAAAAGCTGCGCTGTTCTGTCGACCATGTGGCCCGAAAGGCAGCGGAGGCAGCGGAACAGTCTGACGATATCACCGGACGTGCGGGAAAACAATATGAAAATTCACAGACGTCGGCCTGGGAGGCAGTGACACTTTATCACGAAGCGAAAGATGATCTGGAAAAAGCGATCACAGACAGCAGGAAGGTGCAGGAGATCGATCTTTTGACAGAGGAGATTTTATCCATCAGCGCTCAGACGAACCTGCTGGCTCTGAATGCATCGATTGAGGCTGCGCGGGCCGGGGAAAAGGGAAAAGGGTTTGCGGTGGTTGCAGATGAAATCCGGGTGCTTGCGGATCATTCCAGGCAGGCGGTGGATCAGATACGGCAGGTGACGGAGGGCGTCGTTGCAAATGTCACTTTTCTGGCGGAAAATTCGGAGCGCCTTCTTGAATTTATGAACGGAAAAGTGATGGAGGATTATGACAGCATGACGAAGCTTGCAAAAATGTATGAGGAGGACGCTTCTTTTTACGGAAGGATTTCCAGCGAACTGGGCGATTCATCTGAAAAGATGTGCGACGACATGGTACAAATCGTTGCCTCTCTTCTGGCGGTGACGGAGCGGACCGGGGCGGTGGCAGATGCGATGAAGCGCATGGAGGGTTCTGCGGCGGACTCGGACCAAAATTCGCGGGAGGTGCTTGCGCAGATGGAAGAGCTATCCGGTATGAGCGAGAGCTTAAACAGGACGGTGGCATCTTTTAAGGTATGAAAGTGTGTGCGTGAAGGAGGGGCAGTATGGCGGAGAAGAAAAGGCGGGTGAGGGTACTTCCCCCGTTTATTGTCGCAGTTGTGACGGGATTTTTATTAATTACAGGAGCTGCGTACCTTGTAGGTGAAAGTGCGGAACAGCAGAATGTGACGGTAGAAAAGGGAACGGAGGGGAAGACTTCAGTATGGGAGACGGAACGGGGGGCTGACAGGTGAAAAGGTACAGGGGTTATCAGAAATGGCGTTGCGCAGCATTGTGGGCCGCCTTGATTCTGGCAGAGCTGATGGTTGCCGCAGCCCCGGCTGTGACGACTGCGGTACTGCTGATTCCTGCGCTGATAAAGCAGAGAGGCCGGCTGGCATACGGAAGTGAATGGATTCTTGTCACATTGATCTTCTGTCTGATGTATCGGACCGTGCATGAGCTGGTCTGCGACAGAATTTTCGGAGAGGAGGCATAATGATGAGGGGATGTTACCGGGCCTGTCCCGCTGTGGAAGTAATCACGGCCCGGGGGAGATATGTGGGCAGCAGGGAGCGGGGAAAAGAAAAGCCTGCGGGGAGAGATGCGCGAATGTGGCATCCGCCCGGGGGGGCCTGCCTGCCGGAGTGCAGAAGAAGGCCCTTCCCGTTTTTGCTTCTGCTATCTGAAACGCCCGTCTTCCGGGGAGCCGATGCTGCTGTTTTGTGCTTCCGGAAGCATGGGTTCCTGGGGAGCGGCGTTATCGTTTAAAAATGCATTGCCGTCCGGCTCCGCGGGATCCTGTGTGTCGCGGACGGCGTCGGGATCTTCGTAAGTGATTTCGCCGGCACCGCTTCGAAGCAGGAGGTTTTTAGAACCTAAGACATTCACGGTAACGATGTCGCCGTCCTTTACATTGTCCAGGCTGGTCAGAAGCAGCGAGGGCGTGCGGTACGTCGTGGACACTTTCGTTCCGTTTATGAAGATCTTCGTATTTTTTGTAAAATTGGAACCATATACGGCGAGCACATGACTCATTGTATTTTTACGGAGGGAAGAGAGCGACACATCTTCCACGTCCATGATGAGATCTGAGGCCGGGTACGGGTCTTCGTCGCCGTAAGCATAGCGTTTTCCGTAAAGCAGATCATACTGCAGATTTTCGAGGCCGGAGTAATAGGTCCCGGAGCCCGCCTGCGTCTGATGGTAATTAAAAATGGTTCCTTCATGGATACCTGCCTGACCGGTAATGTGTGCCAGAAGCTGATATGCGGCCAGATCAGCGTCGTTTTTCTCAAGACCCATGTTGTTCCAGGTGATGTATTTCGTCTTAAAAATATCGCCGGACTTCATGTCCGCATCCGTTAAACCCATCGTCGGAAGGTGATCGCCGAAAAAGACGATTATGGTGTCTTCTCCGCGTTTATCTGCAGCCGTAATGAGGTCTCCGATAAAGTCGTCGACTTCGTGAAGCATATTCACATAATATTCCCATTGGTTGTTGGACGTTTCGCTGGGAGCGCCGGAGACAGCGACGGCAGGATTCATAAGAACCTTTTCGCCCGGATAATCGCCATGTCCCTCTACTGTGATGGTGTAAACGAAATCGGGAGTATCCTTTGTTGCGTCCATGGACTTCATCGTCTCCTCAACCAGGACATCATCGGTAGGCCAGCTTCCGGTCGGCGTGTAGTCGGTGATATTCATCAGTTCCTTGCTGGTAAAGGTGTCAAAGCCCATCATGGAAAACGCGTTGTTCCGACTGTAAAATGTCGCGGTATTGTTATGTACGACATGCGTGCCATAACCGATTCCGGACAGATCAGACGCGATACTTTCACAGTCAGTCTGTTTTAAAATAGTTTTATAGGGATATTCGCCCGTGCCGAAATACTGCATGCTCATTCCGGTTAAAATCTCAAATTCAGTATTTGCCGTGCCTGCGCCTACGACGGGAACCGTCAGATAGCCGCTTGAAAACGCCTGCTCCAACCGATGAAAATTCGGGATCGGATCCTGCGACATGTTCAGAAAGTTCACGTCATAGGGATCCATAAAGGATTCTAAAAGGACACAGATAATATTGGGCTTTCTGCCCATGGAAACCGCTGTTTCGGGGGCGGCGGAGTCAACAAGCGCCTGAACTGCATCGATGGTCTCCGGGGAGTAGTCCGCCGGTTTATCCATGCCGCGGCCGATCACACTGGTAGAGAAGCCGTAGACAAAGCCGTAATCCGAATATCCCTGGGCAATATTGGAAAAGTAGGATGCGATAATATTGGAACTCTGCGCCGCCTGTGTTGTGACCGGAACGCCGATCAGAAAGAGAGCGGCGATCGAGAGCGGGCAGAGAACGGCGTGTCGTCTTCCCTGGTAGCGGGGCCCCTTGGC
>CANDFU010000028.1 GCA_947384095.1 uncultured Roseburia sp.
GGTCCTTGGGCTGGGAATCAGTCTGTGCGGATGTGGGGGCAACACACCGACCAGATATGAAAAACTGCAGGAATTTACGACTGCTTTCCAGAGCGGGGATGCAGAAGCGCAGAAAGCGTTTCTCCAGGAGGACAGCCCCTGGCTTCCGATCCTGGACGCACAGGGTTCCGGCGGGTCTTCTGCAAAAGAGTCCCTGTACCAGAAGGTCATCGAGGCCGTAAAAGACACGGACATTGAGATCCAGGAGCCGGCAAAGAAGTCGGATACGCAGTATTTCACCACCATCACGGCAAAGGATTTTGACACTTCCATCAAAGCTGCGATGGCAGAGGCCATTGCAGCCGAAGTGCAGAGCGGCGGTGAGGAATTCCGCGGCGTCACTTCCTGGCTGGAAAGCGGCGTAACAAATGCGCAGAAAGGGGAGTCCGGCGAGGCATATGCCGTCATCGACATTGTGGAAAAGGAATTTGTCATGGATACCAAATCCAACGAGAGCTTTCTGGGCCATATCACCGGGGACTTCCTGGAATACCTGGATACCACCATCACCTCCTGCACGGGAACTGAGGACGGGATCACAGATGTGATGTACATCGCCGCCAAAGGAGACTACATTATTGGCATGATCGAGTACATGGAGCAGGAATTTGACGTCTCCGAATATACCGAAGAGGAGCAGCAGGAAATGCTGAACCTTTATCTGTCTGATTTCCAGGATCTGGAGGGCGTGACTTCTCATGCGGAATTTGCGGACGGAAAAGTCATCCTGCGCGTCGGCGTGGATTTCAGCACCGCAAGTTCCTACACATTGCAGAAACTCGGACTGATCGACGGAAGTATGAGAGGCACTTATTTAAGTCTTGAAGAGACGATTTCCGGATTTGAAAGCACCGGACAGGTCTGCGAAACCAAAAGATGGGATGAATAAGCCACCCCCGCATAAGAAAAGCCCGGCATATCAACGGCCGGGCTTTTCCTTGCATATATTTTTTATTGATGATGACCGCTCTCGCAGTGATGTCTCCCCTCCGCACAGCCGTCATCGTCCTCCCCCGTTCCGTCACAACTATGGGATTCAATATAGTCATCGTCATACTGTGACAGTCTCAGATGAAGCTGATGCATTGTCATATGCTGGCATTCCTCCGCTGTAATGCTTTCATCGTACTGTGAAAGCCGCTGGTAGACCTCATATTTTCCAAGCGACATTCCACATTCATGCGCCGATGTGACATTCGCCAGATCTGCCCGCCTGCACATTCCCTGATAATGCGTCGAAACCACGCTGCTTTTAAGTCCTGTCAGAATTTCTTCTTCTTTCGGAGACGCCACTGTAAGGATCAGGTCTGCATCCACTGTCAGATATTCCTGCATGCCATCGCTCTCTACCAGAAGCTCCACAGCTTCAATATAATCGCGCCCCAGCAGCCGCAAATCCTTTAAGACAGATTCCCCCTCTGCGTTCCTGCTCTCCACTCCGGTCACACGGTTCAGACGATTCAGCGTCAGTTCAATTGATGGATTGACGTCCACACTGACATAGGAAACAGGCTTCTCCCACAAATACCAGCCTCCGATCCCAATCCAGAGGACGAGAACTGAGCATATGGCAGCCAGGGGACGAGACAACATTCCCGGTCTCTGACCAGATTGCTGCATCACCTTCTCCGAGAGGATGAGAACCGCGGTATCTTTCATCCGATCCGTAGCACGAATCGGCTCGAATGCCTGCTGAATTTTATTGCTCAAATCCCCTCACCTCCCAACTCTTTTTTTAACAATTCTCTTCCCCTCGACAAGAGCGAATAGATCGTATTTTCCTTTTTATTCAATATCGTACCGATTTCTTTTGCCGTATACCCCTCATAATAATGGAGATAAATCACATCCTTGTATTTTGTCGGCAGGGAAAGTACGACCTGCAGGATCTCCATCTGTTCCGGCATCACGCTCGCTGCATCCTCGGATAACGCGTCAAGCGGAACCGTACTGCGTCGGAAAATATTCCTCATAAAATCCTTACAGGAGTTGACCGTGACGCGGATAAACCATGCTTTCTCATGCTCCTCATTCTCAAAAGCACCAGAATAGAGGATGTATTTTAGGAATACCTCCTGAAACACATCCTCTGTGTCTGCATGATTTTTCAGATGCAGAAGGCAAATCCTGCGAATCATGTCAGCATATAATTCTATTGCGCGGTTTACCTCCTGTTCGCTGTGCATAGGATATCCCCGTTCTCTTCCTTAGTGATGACGTCCTCCGTGATGTCCGCCGCCATGATGTCCGCCGCTCCGGCCACTGTATGTGCCGCCGACGCAGTGATCGCAGATCCCGTCTCCATTTGAATCCACCCAGTAGCTGCATGCATTGTGGTTACTTCCGCCGACGCAGTGATCGCAGATCCCGTCTCCGTTTGCATCCACCCAGTAGCTGCATGCATTGTAATTGCTTCCCCCGACGCAGTGATCGCAGATCCCGTCTCCGTTTGCATCCACCCAGTAGCTGCACGTGTAGTTTGTAGCCGTCGTTGTGGTTTCTGTCCTGACAACCGTCGCCTGCTCCGGTACCGCCTGCTTCTCGGGCTGCACCTCAGCCACCTGCTCGATCTCCGCCTTAGGCGCCTGCTCGATCGCCATCGTTTTTAACTCTGCCGCAATGTTTGCCGCCTGGCCGAGTGCAACAGCGCTTTCCTGTGAAAGGACAATATCCGTATCCGGGATTGCATCCTCCTTCTGGATATTGCCCGGATGTATGCCTGCGGCAATCACCGGTACCGAGATACCGACCGCCACAAGAATAGCCGCCCCTAAAACCAATACTTTTTTCATCATCAATCTCCTTCCTGCTTTATTTACTATCTCATCTATAATACGATGCAGACACACTTTTCCTTGCACTGATTTAAAAAAAGTTATTTTATTTGCCGCCAGTGCCACTTGCCCTTGTCCGGATTTTATGCTACAGTATAAAAATCAGAGTGATGACAGGACAGACGACCATCACTATAATAAAAATTCGGCTGAATTCTTTTCCATATAACAGGAGGATATAAAATGAACAGTGAAATCAGAGACATTCATTTAGCCGAATCCGGCGAACGCAAGATCGAATGGGTAAAGCGCAACTGCGATCTGCTCCGCACTCTGGAAGCAGAGTTTTCGGAGAAAAAACCTTTTGCCGGAAAAAAAATTGCTCTCTCTGTACATCTGGAAGCCAAAACCGCGTATCTCTGTAAGGTTTTAAAAGCAGGCGGCGCCGAAATGTACGTGACGGGCTCCAATCCCCTCTCCACGCAGGATGATGTGGCAGCCGCTCTCGCAGCGGACGGAATGGAAGTTCACGCCTGGTATGACAGCACGCCGGAAGAATACGAGACGCATATCCGCCATACGCTCGAAGCCGGCCCCAATATTATTATCGACGACGGCGGCGACCTTGTCAATATGGTGCACAGCCACATGCCCGGACTGATTCCCGGCATTATCGGCGGCTGTGAGGAAACCACAACCGGAATTATCCGCCTGGAAGCGATGAATCAGGCAGGCGAGCTGAAATTTCCGATGGTACGTGTCAACAATGCCGACTGCAAACATCTGTTTGACAACCGCTATGGCACCGGTCAGTCCGTGTGGGACGGCATCAACCGCACGACCAACCTGATCGTCGCAGGAAAAATCGTCGTAGTTGCAGGCTATGGCTGGTGTGGAAAAGGAACTGCCATGAGAGCCAAAGGACTGGGCGCACGCGTTATCGTGACAGAAATCGACCCGATCAAGGCTATCGAAGCCGTGATGGACGGATTTGACGTAATGCCAATGAACGAAGCTGCCAGAGTCGGTGATTTCTTTGTAACAGTGACAGGCTGTGACAAAGTCATTGACGCAGAAGACTTTGCAGTGATGAAGGACGGCGCAATACTCTGCAACGCAGGCCATTTTGACTGCGAAATTGATATGGCAGGGCTTCGCAAAATTGCGGTCGAGACAAGAGAACAGCGGAAAAACATCATGGGATATAAGCTCCCGACCGGCCAGTGGATTTTTGTACTGGCAGAAGGCCGGCTGGTCAATCTGGCGGCCGGAGACGGGCATCCGGCTGAAATTATGGACATGAGTTTTGCCATTCAGGCCCTGTCCGCAAAATATCTGGTCGAACACGGGAACGAACTGACGGAAAAGCTGATCGACGTGCCCAGAGAGGTTGATCTTGACGTGGCAAAGCGCAAGCTCGCTTTCCTCGGAAAAGAGATCGATGTTCTGACGGCGGAACAGGAAAAGTATCTCCACAGCTACAATGTAAACGAATAAGTATTCCAGAAGAGCAGGCGTGAAAAATGTCTGCTCTTTTTTTTCATGTTTCAGCGGCCGCGCTAAACCCTTCCCGCCAGCAGAATGCTCGCCGCCGTGCCCGCCAGTGTCGCCAGCAGCGCTCCGGCCAGTGTATAGCGGCTTTTTTTTATCTTCGCCGTCATAAAATAGACTGACATTGTATAAAAAATTGTTTCCGTACTGCTCATCATAATCGAGGCCGCTCTGCCCAGATAGGAATCGGCGCCGTATTCCTTAAAAATATCCAGAAGCAGTCCGGTTGCAGCGGATGAGGAAAACATCTTAACGACTGTAACCGGAAGAAGTTCAGACGGAAAACCGATTTTTTCCGTAAAGACAGCACAGACTGAGGCAATTGCTTCCAGAAACCCGGATGCCCTTAAAATCCCCACCGCCACCATCAGACCGATCAGCGTGGGCATAATACCGATCACCGTCTCGAATCCATCCTTTGCGCCTTCGATAAACTCCTCGTAGATATGATGTCTGTTCATCAGTCCATAACCGATAATACTAAAAATCAGAAGCGGGATCATCACATCCGATAAGAACATCATAAAATCCATACGCCCTGCCCTCAAATCACTGCTTAGCATATTATATGAACAGGTATCGCACTTTTATCACAACAGACCATCGTTATAGTAAAAGAACAGTGCGGGATATCCTGCACTGTTCTTTCGTTTTCCCTATTGCTCCGCCGTATTGCTGATCAGCTTTTTATACTGCTCAATCGTCATCGGCTCCGCAAAATAATACCCTTGAATATAATTGCATCCCAGGCTGCTCAGAAAATCGACCTGCTGCCGCTCCTCGACCCCCTCCGCGATCACCGGCATTTTCAGCGCCTGGGCCATTCTCACAACCGCCTCCAGAATCTTTGTCCCTCTGCTGTCAGCCGCCTGGCCTTTCGAGAGAAACTTCATATCAATCTTGAGCACATCCAGGTTAATATCTTTCAAAATATTAAGAGACGAATATCCGCTTCCGAAGTCATCCATCATAATTGTAAAACCGACTCTGTGCAGATAGTCCACCGCTTCCTGAATCATTTCCGTATTATCCGAAAATGCGCTTTCTGTCAGCTCGAGATTCAGGTATTTCGGCGGAATCTTATACTTCTCAACCAGATTGATCAGCGATTCCAGGAACTTAGGGTTGTACAGGTTGACACGCGAGACATTGACTGAAATCGGCGCCGGAGATTTTCCGTCGTCAAGTTCCCTGCGTATAAACCGGCACACTCTTTCCCAGACATAATAATCCGACTTAATGATAAACCCGTTTTTCTCAAAAATCGGAATAAACTCTCCGGGTGGAACCAGCGTGCCGTCCGGACGCTGCCAGCGCACCAGAGCCTCCGCCCCATACGGCGTAAGCTTTTCCAGCTCGTATTTCGGCTGTAAGTAAACGACAAACTGCTCCTCGATCAAAGCCGTATCCATCTCATTGATGATCCGCTGCTCCCGCTGCAGCCAGGCATCCATTTCATTTGTATAGAACGCATTGTGCACCATATACTGCCCCTTACACCGTTCTGCCGCCATCGATGCCCGGTCAAATATCATGGATACTTCCATGTCCTTATCGCTGATCAGATAGATGCCCGCCGATATCTCAAGATAGTAGTGAACCGAATGGCCCTTTACTTTATTCTTGATCGTCTCCACCATCTTCAGCAGCTCTTCTTTTTTACTATAACTTAAACAGATGCCAAAGACATCTCCGCCGATTCTCCCATATGTACACTTCTCAAAGGAAGACTCCATAACCTCTTTCACTGCATCAGCCAGGTAACAGATCAGGCGATCGCCCTCCGCCGAACCGTAAAATGAATTGATCATGGTAAACCGGTCAATATCCAGATAGACAAACGCATAATCTTCACTGCCGGCGGCGTCCAGCATCTCCCTCGTAATCTGGAAAAATTTCAGATGATTGTAAATACCTGTCAGATTGTCATATTCGAGCACACGGACTTTACTCTTGTCAATCGCGTTCAGAACACGGAAACGGATGATTTCGGGATGAAATGTTTTCGGTATAAAGTCCCACGCTCCAAGCTCTAAGCAACGGCACTCATTTGCCATGTCGTCGCTGGTCGTTGCGACAATGACAGGAATGTTCTTATAGCTGTCCACCTTGCCGAATTCTTCCAGAAACGTAAATCCGTCCATAACCGGCATCATCAGATCCGTAATGATCAGCGCGATTGACTCCTTCCGCTCGGCCAGCTTCTGCAACGCAATCTCCCCGTTCTCCGCCTCCACAATATCAAACTTATCTTTCAGGATGTCCGTGAAGGTGACACGGTTCATTTTAATGTCATCCACGACTAAGATCTCATTTTTGCCCCTCATATTCGATATCTCTCCTCCATAAACACGTTTTACCCTCTATTACATCCATTATAAGTAATTTTTTTGTATTCAGCAACGTTTTTTTACTTTTTCTCTTCCGGGCTGTTCCTTCCATCCCGAATGTCATCAGGCGATTGTCACTTTACACTGCCTTCCAGTATCTTTACCAGCATAGACGGATATGATATGTAGCCGCCCTGGCTTTTATAGCACAAAATCTGATACGGCGGCTTATTCCCTCTTATCTGCGCTTTCCTGCACCTCTCATCCGGTCTGATATAACAAAACAGCATAAACATATCTTTTATATTTTTCCTTTTCCCGCTTATGGCTTTCAGTTTCTGACAGAGCGATTTTATCTCCGGATTGTTCAATGCCGGAAAGGTCTTATCCGGAGCCCCTGCAATCGCTGCGAACACGTAATCTCTGTTATTCACATATTTATACGCCTGGGGATACCCCGCCTGATCCTGAAAATATTGTATGCTGCTCACAATCTGATCAATAGAATGCCTCGCTTCTTTTGGATTCTTTGTTCCTTTCAATTCAATATTTTTATTCCTGCTCCCTGTCCAGTTCGATGTCATACAACGCGGTATACAGCTCATTTACCTGTGAAGACACATCATCAATCAGATTTGTCTCTATCTCTCTCCTCTCTTCATTCAACAAATTGACAGAATACCCGCCTTCCGATAAACTGTGCGCAAACAATTTATATGCTGAGAGCTGCCCTTTTCCGATCATATGATTCCGGGCCACCAGCCTGCAGACCTCTTTCGCCTGTCCCTCGCCAGACAAAACCCCCGCATAATATAAATTATTGGCTGCCGTAAGAATATACGGACTATGCGTTGTGATAAATACGCTGCTGTCCTGCAGATTTGTAAATAAAACAATGTACTCCATTACTTTTTTCTGAAGCAAAGGATAGATATGCGCTTCCGGTTCTTCAATAATCAAAAATACATCTTCCTCCCGCAGCAATAAAACATACATAAAATTCAAAAGCCATAATATTTCCTGCTGTCCGGACGATGCAAAATTAATCGCTACCGGGTGCTCCGGATCCTCTTCGATCTTCAGATACTCCTTTCCCCCACTGTAAAAGTATTCTCCTTTTTCCATGCTGACGATGGCATCCGCAATGCCCTTCACATCAAACTGCCTTTTCTCTACAGGATAATAAAGATGCGCCCTTTTTACACCATTTTCAAAACTATTGCGCACACTGTCAATCAGCATCATGAACATCTCTGTTATCAGATCCACATTACTGGCACTATTTATCATGGCACGATTATTCGACATCACCGTCAGAAGGCTTCGTCCTGCCGGAATATAATAAGTCTCCTTATTATCACAAAATATTGCATTTACCTTTCGGACTATCATTTCATGATTTCTTTTTTTCCCTTCATTTGCAAGCGCCAGACTGGTCCTTATCATCTCTTTGTCTTTGTAGTGCATCTCCCGCATTTCTTTTTGCAGCCTGTTTATGGCGCTTATCAATTCCGGAGAATATCTTACATTTATAAACTGATTCTTTCTATCGCCCTTTTTCAATCTCACATGTATCCATATATTCGCCGCATACTCATATTTCATATAAAAGTCGGGATTCAGATCCCAGCTATATCCAAATAATTTGACAAAAATATTCTTCAGTTCTGCTTTGATTGCCTTGTCAAACCAGATATTCTCCTGCAGGACATTATTATAAGAATCCGAGTCGTATACCTGCGTCAGATAATCTATAATCTTTGTTTTAATTGCCCTGAAAAAATACACACTTTTTGCAATCGTGCTTTTTCCCGCAGCCTGCTCACCAATCAACAGATTAAATTTTTCAACTTCCATCTGAAAGCTTCTGACCGGCCCATTGTTTTTGATCTCTATTTTCTGCATCCCTGTCACTCCGTCACTGCTATAATGCTGTTATTGTATCATGAAATGTAAAAAACATACAAGAGCAGATAACAGACAAATACGCCTCCGCCTGTTATCTGCTCTCTGCAATCCGATATTCTTACTCTATCTCCTGCGCGCCACGATCAGGGCGTCCTCCTTGAAGGGATGCATTTCTACAATCGTCTTCCCCTCTTTTATCTCATAATCCACATACGCCGTAAATCGTTCCGCCAGATCGATCACCGTAATATCCCAGCCGCTCAGGTCCATATCAAGGCGCACTTTTGTATTGAACGGCACATACACAAGAAAAAGGCCGGGACCATTCTGTGCCACTCTGATATCCGTCGTGGCATTCACCAGAAGATCCTGTCTGGGCGAAAGCGCAAAAACCCGAAGCTCCTCCATCAGCATTTTTAAGTATCCGTAGTCCCAGGACGCCGGAAATGACATCGCCTCTTCCCAGGAAGCCGGCATATCAAATCCCTCTCCCAGAAGACTTGAAAAGCCTTTCTTCACCTTGTGCCAGCTATAGATGCCGGCCGCTCCATAGGTGACGCCGGCGCAGGCCCCGGACAGGACGCTTTCATAGGCTGCCCTGCGGACGTCCCGGCGGCTCCAGCGGCCGTACAGATTCCCGGAATATCCCATTCCCTCATAGCAGGGCTCGGAATTAATCAACGGTTTCCCAGGGTATTTTTCCTGCATCGTCTCACTGAGTGCATACGGCATGGCGAGATCCGCCGCGTTGTGCCCACTCTGGTAGAAGCATAAGTCGAGAAGCCGGTACAGCTCGTCGGGGATATCCGAATATCTTCCCCTGATGTGAGTCGTAAACAGGCATCCCGGCGCCAGCTCTTTTAAAATCTCCGCCACATGTACATAGTACCGGGTCGTCTCCTCTTCGGGAAAATCCGTATCACCGCTGATCACGTAGAGCGGCTCCAGCCCGGAAAAGACCTCATGCACCTTCCGCACGTAATTTTCGAGACAGTCAAAGGGAAGGATCCCGTCCGGAAGCATTTTAGAAGCCCAGGTGCCCGGCACGTAATTGCACCACAGGACCACCAGGGCAAGCTCAAATCCCTCCTGCTTCGCCTTGACGCACATCTCCTTTGCATGTTCAAAATAGGCGTCATTCAGACAGTGCGGGTCGCCATTCACAAAGGGTCTGTAATCCAGATCCGTGACCGAAGCGTCCCACTGAGGAAGGATATTGATCTGAATGGTATTAAATCCCTGCACCTTTCTTCTGTACAGGTAATAATCCCACTCGTCGTCAGTGATGTTGGTAAACGCCGACCAGCAGGTATCCGCCAGGTAAAAAAAGGGACGCCCGTCCTTTAATATATTTTTTTTGTTTTCTGCAATCTGAAGCATAAGATTCCTCCTATTTTCGTAACAAGATATGAACGGCTTCATTCCAGCGGCCCATACGCTTTTTCCAGACGTCGGGCTCACTGTTCTGACGATAAGCCCTGTATTCAGGGTGTGCAAAGATATCCTCTTTCTGATATACGCCGGCCGCAATCCCCGCCATATAGGCTGCGCCGATCGCAGACAATTCTTCTTCCGCAGAGACGAGAACCGTGGTTTTGGCAATATCGCTCAGAAACTGCATTAAATATTCGTTTTTGCTGGGCCCTCCGTCCGCTTTTACCTCCGACAGCATCAGCCCGCTGTCATCCGCCATCGCGTTCAGGATATCCGTGACCTGATAGGCAATACTTTCCACGGCGGCCTTGATCAGCTCATTTCTGGAAGTGGTGCGGCTCATACCGTAAAACATGGCCCGCACGGTTTCATTCCAGTACGGCGCCGATAATCCGGAAAACGCCGGAACCAGCACGGTTTCATCCTCTTTATTGCTCTTTTCCACGGCGGCCGCCGTATCAGACGGACTCTCAATCAGCCCCAGATCATTCTGCAGCCACGATATCACGGCGCCGGCGTAATTGATGTTTCCCTCCAGCACATATGCGGTCACACCGTCCATACGCCAGG
>CANDFU010000029.1 GCA_947384095.1 uncultured Roseburia sp.
GATATCATGGGCGATCTCAATAAGCGGAGAGGCCGCGTGCTTGGCATGAATCCGGCGGAACATGGTTATCAGGAGATCATCGCGGATATTCCGTATATGGAGCTGTACGGATACAACACCGATATCCGTTCCATGACCGGAGGCAGCGGTACATTTTCCTTTGAGTTTGCAAGATATGAGCAGGCGCCGTCTGATATCCAGACGAAGGAAGTTGAGGCGAGAGCGGCGAAGCTGGACGGCGGTGAGGAGTAGACAAAGGCGGTTTTAGTGATTCACGAAAAAGGAGGGGAGAGACAGTGAGACGATGCAGGGAAATCATTGCGGTGTGTTCTGTTTTTATCCTCCTTTTGAATGATCCGAAGCTGATTTCGTCCTGTCTGCCGGGATTTTGCGCATCGCTCCCGGGCCTGCGGTTTTCGTCCGCCGGGCCGGCCATATCGCCGCGGAAGGGCGGAACAGATTTTAAAATTTCTTATATGCTCAACGGCGGCACGAACAGCGTGCGCAATCCCGAATCTGTTTTGTGGGAAGACCTGCCGTTTGTGCCGGATATCCCGATGCGCGAGGGGTACAATTTTGCCGGATGGTATACAGACAGCGGCTATACGCAGAAGATCACGGAGATGAATCGGGAGAATGCAAAAGATACGGTACTGTTTGCAAAATGGACAAGGGCCATCGACAGCCAGTATAATGTGGAGATGTATTCCTACCGGTCGGGCGGCGTTTCTGACAGGAATCACAAAGAGTTGAAAGAGTGCAGCTACGGTTTTCTGGATGAAGTGGCGATTCCGGGTATGCCTTCGACGAGAGAGCAGGACTATCTGGACCATATTATAAGCAGTGTCGGACAGTGTCTGCAGGGACTCTGCTTTACGCCGGAATATATCCTGATCTCTGCGTACGCGGAGGAGTCGGAAGTGCCGGGATCGCTGCTGGTATTTGACCGGCGGGACGGAAGTTACCTGACGGCGCTTTTGATGCGGGAGGACAGCCATCTCGGGGGAATTGCGTTTGACGGGGAGAATATCTGGGTCTGCCATTCGGGGACATGTACGCTGGAGCGGATTTCCTATAGAGATGTTCTCAGAGCGGTGGAAGAAGGCGGTGAAATTACAGATAAATCCGCTGAGTACCGCCTGAAAAACACGCCGTCCTGCATCACCTGTTACGGAGGACGGATCTGGGTGGCGACACACACAAAGATTTTCGGCTCACAGATGCTTTCCTACAGCTTTGATCCGGAACAGGATACGCTGGTGTCCCTTGGCAGTTATAATATTCCGAGCAAGGTTCAGGGAATTGCGTTTGACGAGGCGGGTTCGGTCTATCTGAGCACATCCTATGGGCGGAACAACTCGTCTTATCTCAAGGTTTACGCGTCGCTTCTGATGCTGACGCGCCGGCCGAATGCGCCTGGTGTCAGGGTAGAGATGCCGCCCTGCTCCGAGGAGATTGCCGTTGCGGGGAATCATGTTTTTGTGCTTTTTGAATCGGCGAGCCGGAAATACTTTGAAGGGACGGATGGGCGCGGAACCAGTTCATCGCCGATTGACAAAGTGCTGAAAGTAGATGTTGCATCACTCTGGTAGCGCTGCCGGGAGAGAGAAGGAGAGCAGGACATGTAGGCATGCGGAGAAAAGCGGGCTGCCGGGGGAAAAGCAGCAGAAGAGAAAGAGCAGGGGAAATGCCGGGGAATATCAAAGGGGCGGGACCGCGGTTCCGCTCTATGGTATGACCGGGCATTTTTTGCTTTGCTTTATAGGAAATTGCGTCCTATAAAGCAAAAGCCCCGGGCAGAAACCGTACTGGAGAAACGAGTGTCGTAGAATGGAGGCGGCGGGGGAAAATCTGACTATGGCTTTCCGGACGGTATCATATTATAATGAAACGGGAATATGTAAAAAAACGGTGAATGCGGCCCTTAAGGCCTGTCTGCACCGGAGGAAGGGATTATCAATCAGGAACGGAGAGTGTGTATGAAGAACCAGACAAATATCGCTGTCTTAATCGACGCGGAAAATGTTTCCAGAAAATATGCAAAGCTGATCATGGACGAGGTCAACGAGTATGGTGTTCCCACGTATAAACGGGTTTACGGCGATTTTACAAATCCGGGTGTTTCGGCGTGGAAGGATGATCTGAGGACGTATGCGCTGACGCCGGTGATCCAGTTTAACTACACCAAGGGGAAAAATGCCTCTGATTCGGCCATGATCATCGATGCGATGGATATTTTGTATTCGGGAAACGTAAACGGTTTCTGTCTGGTCACGTCGGACAGTGATTTTACAAAGCTTGCCAACCGCCTCAGGGAGGCCGGAATGCTGGTGATCGGTATGGGAGAGCAGAAGACGCCCGCGTCCCTGGTGGCGGCCTGTGAGCAGTTTAAATATCTGGATCTGTTGCTGAACGACGAGGGAAAAGAGCAGGAGGAAGCGGGGGAAGAGAATGCAGGAGAGAGCGCTGCCTTTGTACCCGCACAAAACGGAGGCATTTTGCCGCAGGAGAAGAGGGAGGCGGCGGAAGAGGTGCTCCAGGCAAAAGGAGAGGCCACTTATATCCCGACCAAAGAGAAGATCGGGGATGTGATACGGCAGATTATCGGACAGAAATCCGACGAGACGGGCTGGGTCAACCAGTCGGAGATCGGTATTCTGCTTTCCAAGCGTGTCCCGGGATTTGATCCGAGAAATTATGCTTATGACAAATTAAGCAGACTGATTGAGAGCTATGATTTTCTGGAGACGAGGACGATCCCCAATCCAAAAAATGAGTTTTTAAAGATTGTGTATGTAAAATTAAAAGAAAAGAAGTAGCGGATGACGGAGAATCCGCCGGAATGGGCCGGGGGTTATCGGGGAGCGGAATGGAAGGATCTGCATAAATTAGAAAAAAAGGCATTTTTATGAACCGTGTAAAGAAATTAATCCACACGGATTATGCATATAGATCGGGATTAAGCGGGAGAAATGTGGCTGTGGCAGTGATGGATACGGGGGAGCGTGTCGTGGGAATGCAAGGAGGCCATGCCCCGCCGGGATACGGCGGGGCCGGATCAACGGGAATAGGACAATCCGGTTCTGGCATAAGGTAAGAGAAAAAGGGGAAATGCCATGTCAGAGACAATCGATCTGCAGGCCATGCGGGACGTCGGCCTTCTGCAGGCGGATAAAGATACGCTTGCAGATCTGAAGGATATCAGTATCGACCGGACGAAGCCGGCAGAAGAACGTGTGGAGGACTATATAAGGCAGGCGGGAAATCCATTTCTCGTCCGATGCGGTGATTATGTGCTGAAATTCGGGTATATGGATACCGAAAAGGGGATGGACGACCGTATGGCCGAGTATATCGCGAAAATGGCAAAGCTCAGATGAAAGAAAAAAGGTATTCCGTCGGGATTTATTCCCGGCTGTCGGTGGACAGCCACGACAGAAAAAACGAATCGATCGAGATGCAGGTAAAGATTGCGAAGGCTTACATGGAGCGTCGGGACGATATGGTTCTCTATGACTGCTACAGTGATCTGGGAAAATCGGGAATGAATTTCGCGCGGGAAGGATTTGAGCGGCTGATGGCGGATGTGCGGCGGCGTCTTGTGGATTGCGTCATCGTCAAAGATTTTTCGCGCTTTGGCCGTAATTATATTGAGACCGGAAATTATATTCAGAAAATTTTTCCGTTTCTCGGCGTACGTTTTATTTCCGTGGCGGATGGTTTTGACAGCCTCACCTGCGTAAGCGATGACATCGGAGTCGGCCTGAGGAATCTTGCAAACGAGATGTATGCCAGGGACGTCGCTGTAAAGGTAAAAAGTGCGAAACAGGCGGACAGGGAGGCCGGAAGCTATGTCGGCGGCCTCCCGCCTTATGGTTACCGCATAAAACGGGAGGCCGGAAGGAGAGTTTTAGAGGCCGAGAAAGAGGCGGCAGGGATTGTGGAAAGCATCTACCGTCTCTTTGTGGAAGGGAAATCTACGGGAGAAATCCTTGCGTGGCTTTATGAAGAGGAAATACACCGGCCAACGGATTACCGGAAATATGGACATGTCCGTAGAAAGGATGGGGAGATCCTGCATCAGTGGGGGCGGGGAAGCGTAAAGGCGGTTCTCACCAATCCGGTTTATCTGGGGTGTCTCGCGCGGCCGTGCGGCGGAAAGCCGCGCGTGGTGCGCAGCTGGAGTGACCTGGCTGGAAAGGACTGGGACATAGAGCGGGAAACGCATGGGGCGATTATCGATGAGGAAGTATTTTTTCGCGCGGCCGGAAGGTTCGGGATACAGCCGGGAGCCGGCGGGAGACATGCAAAGAGGGAGCCGGATCCGTTTGCGGGAATTTTATTCTGCGGGAAGTGTAAAAAGCGGCTGGGCAGGTCGTTTGTAAAAGGGACTGGCGGCGAAAGGCGCCGGTATTTTTATTTCTGCAGGAATGCAGGGCGGATAGACGGATTGCGATGTGAAAATGATGTGATGGACGCGGAAATGCTGACCGGACTTTTTCATGCGGCGCTTGTGCGTGAAGCTGCTCTGAACGACAGGCTGCCGCACGATCCCGGGCAAAAAAGAGAAAAGTGTATAAAGGCCTGGAAGGCAGCGGCGGAACGGCAGCGCGGGGCAATCGAAACAAAGCTTTCGCGGGCGGCGTATGAAAAGAGCCGGATGTATGCGAAATACCGGGAAGGTGCGGTTGCCATTGAAACGTATAAGGAGTGGGAGCTGAAAAAGCAGGAGGAGGAGAGGCGGCTGTCCGCGGCGTATAAGGAAGCGGAAGGCCGGATCGGCAGAATCGATGCAGATACAAGGAGATGGGAGTCTTTTGTCCGTATGTTTTCGGAATATGACGGGCCCTTAAACGCGGATGCAGAATTGATCTCGGCGTTAATCGGGCGCGCGGAATTGTATCCGGGGAAGCGGATGGAGATCACGTTCCGCTTTGCCGGGCCGGGCATTTTAAAAACCGGAAAGGCGGGCGGCACGGATGCGGGAAGGTAAAGGAAAGTATCGGATTGCCCTTTATATGCGTCTTTCCAGAGAGGATGCGAAAGACGGCGGGGAAAGCGGCAGTATCCGCACCCAGAGGATGCTGCTGCGCAGATATGTGGAGGCGCATTTTTGCGATTATGAGGAGCTGGAGTTTTGCGACGACGGGTATTCGGGAACCAATTTTAACCGCCCCGGTGTCATGCAGCTTTTAAGTCTGGTGCGGGAGATGGCGGTGGACTGTATTGTCGTCAAAGATTTTTCCCGCTTTTCGAGGGATTATATTGATCTGGGGGATTATATTCAGCAGATTTTTCCCTTTATGGGCGTCCGGTTTATCTCGGTGAACGACGGGTTTGACAGTGGAGACGGGAAACAGACGGCGCCGGAACTGGATCTCTATTTTAAAAGCCTTTTGTATGACCTCTATAGCAAGGATCTTTCCGTGAAGGTCCGGACTTCCCTGGCGGCGCGGAAGAAGAGGGGACAGTATGTGAGTGCAAACTGTCCGTTTGGATATAAAAAAGATCCGGACGACCGGCACGCGCTTATGGTGCGGGAGGAGGAGGCGGCCGTTGTCCGCCGTATTTTTCAGATGACGCTTAAGGGGCATACGTCGTTTTCCATAGCGCGGCAGTTTAACGAAGAGGGAGTAAAGACGCCGGCAATGTTTCGCAGAGAAAGGGGAGAGACAGGGCGGCAGCCGAAGAAGGGCGGTTTTATCTGGTATCCTGCGGTGATCTGCCGGATCCTGCGCAGCGAGGTGTACGTGGGGGATCTTGTTTACGGGAAGACGGTAAAAGAATCGGTCGGAGGGAAAAACCGCCCGAAGCCCCGCAGTGAATGGGGGCGGTATCGCAACCATCACGAGCCGATTATAGACCGCCGGACGTTTGATCTGGTTCAGGAAGGCCGCGGGACGGCAAAGGGGCGGTCAGAAGAAAAAACACATCCTCTGACTGGATATGCGGTCTGCGGCGGGTGCGGACACAATCTGCAGCTGCACAGAGGAAGCGCGCCGTATTTTTTCTGTCCCTGCCGGCCGGTCAGTCCCCGGGAAGAATGTGTGCGGAAAATGGACGCCGCGTCTCTGGAGCAGTATGTGCTTTTCAGGATGCAGAGTCATGTGTGGCAGACGGTGGACCGGGAGGAAATGCGCCTGAAGAAGCGTCGGGCAGATCAGAGGAAGCTGGAGGAATGGCAGGAGCAGGGGCGGGAGCTTAAAAGGAAGATGGCGGGATTAAAAATGCAGAAGACGCGGGCTTATGAGGCGTTTTCTGCGGGAAAGACCACTGACACGGCTTATCGTGAGACGGCCTTAAGGATTGCGGCGGAGGAAGAGTTTCTCGCCGGGAAACTGGCCGGGGCACAGCTTCAGGTAAAGCTCCTGCAGACTAAAGTCTGCAGGGAGCCGGGAACAGCGGAAATGCTGGAATATTTCGGGCTTTCCAGCCTGACGGGGGAGTCCGTATCGGAGTGGGTTGAACGGATCGTTGTCTCCTGTGAGGGCAGTCCCGGGATTCAATGGAAGGTTCTGCATTGATCTGACAGGAGAGGGGATTGTTCCGCACCCCGACTTTGACGACCGTATACTGGCGTTTGAAGATTTGTGCAACGGGAGAGCCGGGTTGTACGATGATAATGGGCATGGTACCCATGTTGGGGGGCGGAAACACAACTATTGTGCCGTGTGCCAGCTCAGGGAAGCAAAAATATTGTTCCCTGCTTTGTATTCTGCAGTTTTTAAGATTCTTATAGTCCGGAAACTGAGCTGGATCAGACTACAGGAAAATGAATTTGTACCGATCAGGCATAGGGCGTCGACAATGTCAGGAGCCGCGATTTCTTCCGGGATGACGAGCGGTGTCTGCCATATTTCGGATGTTATGGCCGTGATATTTGCAGCGAAGGAGAGGGTTACAGTATGCCCGCTTCCAGTGATGTTTTTTCGGACAATGTTCAGTCCGGAAACGTTGGTGAAGTTATAATTTTTTGGGGATAAGGCGTCAACCCCTGTTTTTTGTGGCAGGTTATTGATTATTTTCAATTTTTATTCCTCCGTATCAGTCTGTTGGTTCTCTTTTCAATGGATAAGTAAATGTAACAAAGTTTGTGCCTTTTATTTCACGTCTGCGCCAGATATAGATATTTCCGTCGGCGCGTATTTCAGCTCCGTAAATGGCTCCCGCATCTGCGGCTGTACCGTTTACGGAGCGGGATCCGGATATTGTTATGCGGGGAGCGTATGTGCCGGATATTGTTCCCGAAATAATCCCGCTGGCGCCTTTGTGAACGTTCAATGTTACACGCTGCTTTTGTGTATCGCAGGTTTGTTGTCTGGCGACGCACAAGACATTCCTGTTTTCTTGGTTTTATAATTAATGATTTTTGCAGGTGTAAGGTATTCGTGAGATAGTAATTTAACGAATCGGTCTGCCGGCACTGACTACCTGTCTGGCGCATGGTTATGTGCCGAGAATCAGCAAAGCCTTTTTTGCTTATCTGATCCCATACACTTTAACCACCAAATAAGAGGTGTTCGCAAATGCACCGATCGCTTTGTTATCGCTTCTAAGCCAGACGTCTGCAGCCATCGTTGATTGTGGGCACGATACACGGATGCAATTTTCGGTCGAATTGCGCATTTCAAGCACGACCCGCGGCACGAAACGCGCATCTAACTGCTTATTGCCATATATTAATTCGATCAAGAAAAACTTATAATCGCCTGGATTAAAACTTTCACCGATTAAATATTCATTTCCATTTGGTGTGTATTTTTCAAAGATGATGTCTATATTGGAAAGGCTCGTCATTAAATTATTATTTAGCGAGACAATGGAATCATGAACCGCATCGATTTCATCCCCGTGCGCTTTTACAATCCTTGCATCCGCTACAAAACCCTCCTCTTCCGTCGTGTCGTTGTTTGCGATCATTCCGGGGTGAATCATTTCTTCAAAACAGGCCGGCACGCTGACAACATTGATGCTTGTTCCGACGCACAGCAGGAGCGGGATATCCAGGGACGGTTTTGCGCCGTCTGCAGTGAAGGTGAGCTGACCGTTTTCGTAAGTAATTCTGCCAATTTTTGCATCCGCGGCTGCGGCCGTCTGGGCGTAAACCGCGTCGGTGTCCATTTCGACGCTGCAGTTGTTGTAGGCCGAGAGGTCTTCCGTTTTTACGGTCTGTGTGTATGGCGCGGCCGTTCCGGACCAGGATGCGGCGGGAAGGGTGATTTTTATTTCTCTCAGATTGGCATAGTTGTCGATGCGCTTTTTATCCTCCGACGATAAGAGGCCGTTTTTCTGCCAGGTTGCGGGGGTGGATAAATCCTCGACGGCCTGTTCCAGGGATAGTCCCCTGTCGCCGGGAAAGGCCATGGAAGAGGTGGTGCCCAGTGAGAGCGGGGAACCAATGCTGACAAAGGTGCTTCCCGACCAGCGATAGGTGATGCCCTCGTTGACATCGATGTAAATTTTGTCTGTTTCGGGGATACAGGGCTCGTTTTCTCCTGTATATATAAATTCGGAGGCCGTTTTGGTGCCGGTGGTCCCGTCGACAACGACATGGACGGCATGTCCGTCCTTCACGTCGTCGACATAAGAGGGGAGCTGCGCGGCGGGAATGGTCCCGTTTTCGCTTAACGTTGCAACGCCGCCCGGAACGCCGAGATCACTGGTATGTACGAGCGTGCTGTCTTCCATCAGTTCTTCCAGGGACGCCGCGAGCTGTTTGTTTTTCAGCATGATTTCCGTGAGTGCGCCAAATTCGTCTGACGATTCGACATCTTTATCGCAGACGACGGACGGGCTGATACTGACATGAAATTTCATGGTGGAGATCACATTCTGGTCTGTGGCATCCGCGGCGACATCGCGGTAGAGAACGATTTCGACTTTGGCGGTACCGGAAACGGCAAGCATCTGTCTGGTGCATAAGATAAATATCTGTCCCTGTCGGACAGGGCAGGTGTTGAATACATAGGTGCCGTCTGGCTTTTTCCACTTACAGTCGGCGGAATATCCGTCCGGATTGAAAATCTTTCCGTTGTCGGTGACGGTGATACAGATTTCTCTTGCGTTGACGTCGCCTTCCTTCATTACAAGTACCTGGTGGACGTTCCTCCGTAAATCCAGGCTTAATTTATATTGTATGACTGACATACATTTCACCTCCTTGAATGGTTGCTTACTGCCGATATTACAGTCCGGTTTTTATGACCGGATGATAGTGAAAGGTAATATCGCAGGGAATGGCCTTGTCATTCCCGATCAGTGTAAAAATATTTTCGCGCTCCCGGAATGTATTCCGGATTCTGGGAAAATAAAAATTAAAATGGTCCGGCAGGTCTTTTCTCTGGAGAGAGGACGTTATGATTTTATGTTCTCCGTCAAGCGTAATCCGTTCATTGAAAGAAAGAGAAGTCAACGTCAGGATTTTCCGGTCCATGCTGTTGGTGAGCCGGATGTCGCCCTGTCCCTTACATAAAATTTCGACGGTCGGGTAAATGCTTCCCGTTTCATCCGACTGGTCGAATAGGGAGAAGCTGTCGCCGGGAGTAAGGGAACAGGAGACCGGTTCTGATTTCAGATACGCGTATGGCGCGTCTGTGTACAGCATCAGTTCAAGCCCTGCGGTCCGCCCGTTGAAGACGAGCTGTCTGCAGGTAAATGCCGCGTTCCAGAAAATATCTTTTAAGTCTTCCTGTATGACATGGAACGGGTGATAGCCGTCTTTTCTGCAAAGCCAGCGCTGCAGGGCGGAAATTTCGGATGGCTCGGGATAAAATCCGGTACCGCCGCACGGTGATTTGCAGATCTGGATTGTGGCTGTGAAGGATTCCTCATATCCGGAGCCATAAAACCGGAATTTATCGGAGCCGGACGGTTTCACAGTCTGGAAAGAAAGGTCGGCTCCGGAAGATACCGTTTCCAGGCCGGCTGATTGAAAGGAGCAGATCGTCATTCCGAAATCAGAAAGCGTATATCCGTCATACTCAAAATCTGTTGCATACATGTTATGGGTTTACCTCCTTTGTTTTTTCGAGTAAAAGCTGGTTGTATTTTTCGGACAGTTCTTTTAACTGCAGACGGAGCTCGTCAAGTTCTCTGCGCGTCTGCTGTATCATGTGCGTGTTCCAGGCGATGAATTCCGTATAGATAAGTCCCATGGGGTCTTTGATCCCGCAGTAATCCTGGCTTTCGGGATTCTCGTTCATCTGCACAAACCCCGCGAAATCCTGGGTCGTAAAGCCATGCTTTTCAAGGCTTTTCCGGACTGCTCCCGCTCCAAAACCGAAGTGCCTGCGCCCGGACGAGCCGTTGATATATTGAAACGAGACTGGTTTTAGGTCCATGTATGCGCAGTCGAAGGCGCCGAGGCTCTCAAACGAGTGTTTCAGACG
>CANDFU010000030.1 GCA_947384095.1 uncultured Roseburia sp.
AGATGACGAGAGGTGACTGGAGTTCAGACGTGTGCTCTTCCGATCTACTTTGTTCACTCCCAGATGATAACTCCCGTCCGGCAGGCCGGCTGCCATGATCGAATCCGTAACGGCGACGACCCTGTCCACGCCTTTTGTCTTGACAATCAGCCGTACCGTGCCGGGATGCAGATGTCTTCCGTCACAGATCACCTCACAGTAAGCATCCGATTCCAGGGCGGCTCCCCAGATTGCCGGTTCATGCTGGTGCAAAAGCCGCATGGCATTTCCCGTGTGCGTGACTGCCGTCACCCCCTGGCGGACCGCCTCCATCGACGTAGCATAATCTGCTCCGGAATGTCCCATAGCAACCGCAATCCCAAGCCTTTTCAAGGCCGGGATCATCTCCGGAACGCCTTCCACCTCGGGTGATACCGTCATATAAAGAATGCCGCCCTCCGCCAGCTCCTGATACTCCCTCGCCAGCCCGGCATTTCCCTTCTGCAGCAGCTCTTCCGGCATCGCCCCCTTATATTCGGACGCCAGAAAAGGCCCCTCAAGATGAATGCCCAGAAGCTGCGCGCCTCTGCGGCCGCTTTCTCTGTAAGCCTTATACTCCCGGATACACTGCCGCGTCTGCTCTTCGGTGTCCGTCAATACGGATGCCAGCCAGGAAGTCGTGCCGTTCCCCGCAAAAAAGCACCCGATTTTTTCCAGATCATCGGCAGACGCACCGTTTACATCGATCCCGACCGCGCCATGCGTATGGATGTCAATAAAGCCCGGCACGATTTTATACCCTGCTGCATCCGTCACTTCCGCACCGCTGCGAATGGGCTCCTCCTTTCCACACAGTTTTATCCTTCCGTCGTGGATACACACCGTTTCCCGGAGGAACCTTCCGTCTCTGTAGACTTCCCCGTTTATAATATACCTGTCTCCCATATGCTTCCCCCTGCGGCACAGATCGTCCTAACCGTCCGTGCCGCCTCTCCTGAAATTATTCTTCCGGCAGCTTTGCGACAAATTCCGTAATCCTGAGCAGGACGTCCGGATGCTCCTGCATCAGTGTCACCGGAAAGTGCGCGGACACTTCACCGTAAGCGGCATGACGGACCACGCTGCGGTGCCAGTCCCTGAAACACCCCAGACGGACTTTCCTCGCGCAATAAATCTCATTCATCCCAATTGTGACACAGAACCGCGGCATATCGTCGATCGCACCGTTTAAATCGCCGATCGCATTGGCAGTCCTTGTCTCCCGGCTGATTTCCAGCACCCTTGTATGCAGATTCCGAAACGCTTCCGCCGTCATCTGATCGTCTGCTTCATTAAATGCAAGATGTCCATTAATGCCGATTCCCCCAAAGCAGATATCCACGCCTCCCAGTTTTTCGATCTGCCCTCCGACCTCTTCCGGTCTGTGCGGATCGGGAAACACCCTCTGCTCCTCGGGCATAATCAGTTCCGGCAGAATCTTACCATATACCTCCCGATCCATAAAGCCGCGAAAACTTAAGGAATCCTCCTTTGAAATCCACTCCTTCCCATCCGTCAGATATTCGTCCATATTAAAAAACCAGACATTTTTAAGGCTGATTTTCTCCCGGTTTACAATCTCTACAAAAAACGGATACTGCCCGACCGGACCTACCGGGCAGATCATGACGGTCTTTTCTCCCCGTGCATTTTTTCTTTTGATCTCCTCCGCCATCTCCTCCGCCATCGCGCCAAACACCGCTTTGTTATCCGCCATCACTTCAATCGGCAGTTTCGGAGCCGCGAGAAGCCTCTCTCTGTCATAATAATAATATTCGTGTCTCATTATCCCTGATCCCTTTCCTTATCTGCCTGTTCTCATCTGTGCAGCCCCGTATACTTCTGTGTGATCTCCAGAACACGGTACACATCCAGAAATGGCTGAAACTTTTTCTCCTTCTTACAGATCAGCTCCCGGAACTCCTCCCATTTTTTATCCGCCTGTTCTTTTTCCCCCAGTGCCAGAAAACAGAGTGCGTCCGACAGCCTCATAACATAATTCCTGTGATAGTCAAGCAGCTCCCAGCAGACCGATTCCCATCTGCCTTCCGCGTCCCTGTGCCGTGCGATTTCTTCTTCAAATCCTCTGCACAGCTCTCCGACACGCTTCATACGCTCCGCCACCCGCCCGTCACAACGCTCCCCTTTGCCGTTTAAGTAATCACAGACGGCAAGATCTGACAGCCCTTCCAGATAAGAGGAAACCTTTTCCCAGTCCGGACCGTAGGAAGCTTTAAAATACTCCTGAATCAGTTCCTCCGCCTCCGTTTCTTCCCCGAAAAGCGTATAGGCCATCACATAATTCGGCAGCGCATTCGGAAAAGCCGCCCGCAGTTCCTGACAGCTGATATATCCGTCAAGTCCCATCTGCCGTAGTTTCCCGATATCCGCATGAATCACTTTCGCGATATGGACATATCCGAAATCACCGTAATGGGCCCGGCCGAGAGGATAGTCATAGACAAACCCCTCCCCTGTAAACACCGCCTGCCATCCCTTAAGAAACGCCAGGTTTTCATCAAGGCTCGTCGGCAGTATGATGTGGTTCCGCTCAAAAACAGGCAGAGAATCCGCCGGACGGCTGATCTCATAGCTCTTTTCAAACGTGCGGCTGATCGGCGCAAACATCAGTACAAACCGCTCCGGGTGATTGAACCTCTTCGTCTCCGGCGGCCACAAAAGCTCCTGGTACAGCAAAAAAACAATGCGCGTCTTTCGTCCTTCCTCTGCAAGCCTTTTATCAATTTCATTTAACAGCTCCACATACTGGTCCGACAATGTCGTCCCGCGGCACTCCGGACATTCGCACAGATTGTTATACTCATCCGCAAGCCAGACATGCAGATAGTCCGCCTGCGGATGCTCTTTCGCATAAGTGCTCACCAGCCCGGCAAATGCATCCACCGCGTCCGCATTGTGATAACAGAGATTGGTATTCGCCGGAACGCCGTAAAACAGAGCCCTCTCTCCGTTTAGCAGAGCCATCCTGTGAGAAAACGTTCCGCCCTCCGCGCTTATCCCTGCGTTCCAGGAAACCGTCTCATACCCTAAAACCTCTCCCGTCCATCCATGTCCGGCCTCGTGGAGAAGCAGTCCGCGTTTCTTTGCCGCCTGTTCAAACAGCTCCAGATCCGCCGCCGCATCCGCCTGTGTATACTGCTCCGCCGCTGCGTATGGATTTTCCATGTGCCCATACCAGCGTGACAGAAATGCATACGGCGTCTTAAATTGGAGGAAAAAACTGTTGTACCCGACCTTGGGAAGCCATGCTATATAATCCATGATATTCTCAAACGAATCCGCCCCCTCGATGCACACACCGCGATGGCAGAACGACGCCTCCCTCTCGTAATGCGCCGCAAGCTTTTCTTTTTCGATCAGAGGCACGATCTCATATTCCTTCTGTGGTAAAATAAAACGACACCCGAGATAGTGCAGATAATCATAGACGCCCAGCAGAACGCTTCTGTCATTTTTCCCCTCAATGGTTCCGCCATGCGCCCCGATCCGGATCCGATAGGCATCTTTGCCATCCATGAGCGCACCATTGCCGCCCGACAGGAAAATCTCCCCCTCCATCTCCCTAAATCCGGCAAGCATCCGCCCCAGATATCCGGAAAGTTCTTCCGCTGCAAACGCAATCGTCTCCGACGCGTCATCCCTGTAACCTACCCTCATGCATTTCCTCCCAAAAAAGACCCTGCGGAACAGACTGTTTAGCCGCTCCACAAGGTCTATTCCATACTGCTTCAAGCTGTCTGAAGCATGCGGCACTCTTAGTTGCCCAGTGCCTCTTTCATCACATCAAACATCACGTAATCTTCCAGCGGCACTTCGCCTTCCACGTCACCGCTCTCAATAAACATCTGCTGCTGTCTTGTGTAGTATAATTCCATCGTGCCATCGTCGATACCGGCCTTTACCGCATCCGAACTAAACCACGTTGCGTCTCCTGTCTCAACCAGACATGCCTCTTTATCCTTTGCACACTGCGTCGCATACAGACCAACAGCGTAATCCCAGTTTTCTTCCTGTGCCGAATACTGCATTGCCTTATAAAGAGCGCGGCTGAAACGCACCAGGATGTCATGGTTTTCTTCCGCATAACCAGGCAGGCAGATCCAGCTTGAAAGATTTACCGAATTTGTCGAAAATTCGATTTCTTTTGCATCCTCTGTCGTATCCAGAATCTGATTGCTGTACGGATTCCACGCCGTGCAGGCATCTACGGAACCGGATGCCATTGCCGCCACCATATTGGTCGCATCCATTTCGTATGCCTCGATATCGTCCATGGTCAGGCCTGCCGCCGCAAGCGCACCGTTTAAAGCCGTCTCGGAAGAGGAACCGCCGTTATAGGCAATCTTCTTTCCCTTCAGATCTTCCACCTTCTCAATCCCGTGAGATGTCAGGACCACAATCTTATCCGTGCTGTGTACTGAACTGGGCGCAAAAATCTTTGCCTGTCCGTTGATGCAGAGCCTGTGTGCACCATGACCGATGTATGCCAGATCAATGCTCCCGCCTTCCATCGCCGCAATCTCGGACGGGCCGTCCGCGAACTCCCAGAGTTTGACACTGATGCCTTCCTCTTCAAAATACCCCTGATCGATTCCGGTCAGCACCGACCACAGAGACGCATAGTTCGGCATATAGGCGACATTCAGCTCTATGAGGTCTGACGACGTCGTATTGCCCGTCTCCGCTGCCGAGGTATCCTGCACCTCACTCTGTACATCATTGTCGGCTGCATCCGCATCGGTCCCTGCATCCGCTCCCGCGTCGTTTGCGGGCGGCGTCTGATCCGCATCTCCCGAGGCGCCTTTGTCCTCGCCGCCGCAGGCAGCAAGTGAAAGCGTCATGGCTGCTGCCAGGAACATGGTACAAAACTTTTTCATTTTCATTTTGATGTCCTCCTGTTATCAAAATATTTTAACTGTCCCACACTGTAATGCGTTACAGTCAAGCACATCGCTTTTCTGACCACTGCTATTTTCTGACTTCCAGAAACTCTTTGTATACCTCGTTCCAGATCTCTGCCTTCAGTTCCAGAAAATGCGGGTCAGACTTTGTCTCCTGCGTTCTCGGATAAGGAATATCGATATTTACAATCCTCTTGATCCGCCCCGGCCTCGCGCTCATGATAATCACCCGCTGTGCGAGAATAATCGCCTCGTCCACATCGTGCGTGATAAAGAAACAGGTCTTTTTCTCCTTCTCCCAGGTATTTAACAGCTCCGTCTGGAGCTGAACACGGGTCTGTGCATCCAGGGCACCGAAAGGCTCATCCAAAAGCAGCACCTCCGGGTTCGCCGCATATGCCCGCGCAATGGCCACACGCTGTTTCATACCGCCGGAGAGCTCCTTCGGATAAGAATTTTCAAATCCTTTTAAGCCTACCGACTCAATGTATTTTCGTGCAATCTCTTCCGCCTGGTCTTTCGGCACTTTTTTCATCTCAAGCCCGAACATAACGTTTTTGATCACCGTCCGCCAGGGAAACAATGCATACTGCTGAAACACCACGCCGCGCTCGACGCCTGTTCCTTCTATCTTCTTTCCGTCCAGATACACCGCGCCGCTCGTCGGTTCCAAAAGCCCTGCAATAATATTTAACAGGGTGGACTTTCCGCATCCGGACGGACCGACCACACAGATAAACTCATTTTCCAGAATATCCAGGTTTGCCCCGTTTAACGCCACTGTCTTGCCGCCGCGGCCCTGATACTCCTTTACCACATTGTCTATTTTCAGCTTTACTAGCTTATCGTTTCCTGCCATCCCGTCAATTTCCTTTCGATAATATCCACAATCTTCACCAGAACCAGTCCTATAATTCCCAGCATAATAATATACATCAGCATCGGTGCAGACTCAAACGAGTTTGCGAGGGAACGGATCCGCATACCGATACCATACTGTGCGCCGGTCGACTCCGCCGCAAGCAATGTCGTAAGCCCCGCGCTCAGCCCCAGACGGACCGCCGTGATAATAAAGGGAACCGTTGCCGGACAGATAATCTTGACAAAAATATCAAAATCATTTGCACCGAGCACCCTGGCGGCCTTGATCAGCGTAACATCAATATTTTTGATTCCCTGGTAAATCGTAATGCTCATCGTCATAAAAGTACAGATCCAGATCAGAATGATCGCCGGTTTCTGCCCGATACCGAAAATAATCACCAGAAGCGGCGCATAACCCAGCGCCGGGATATTGCGGATAAAATTGATCCACGGCTCAATAATCTTTTGTACCGGCGTATACCATGCCATCAGAAACGCAACCGGCAGAGCCGTCACAAACCCCAGTCCGAACCCCGCCACCACGCAGAACATACTGCTGCGGATATCTTTCCAGAAGGCACCGCGGTCAATCATGGTCCCTATTGCAGGAATCACCTTATCCATAAACGGAAAACTCCTGCCGGTAACCTTCCCGATGGAAAGCAGGAACCACACCAGCATCGCCGCACAGAAGGACAGCAGCAGCCACACTTTATCATTGATTACTATTTTTTTCTTTTTTTCTCCCATGTTTTTCCCCCCACTCTGCATATCCGGCACAGCTCCATATCCGCATGCGGCTCTAACCACAGCACGGATGCCCGTGCCCGTCCCTTGTATGGCTGTTTAACGCCGGATCCTTCATGCACAGATGAACTGCAGCCGTCGTGAATGTCTTTGGCAGGGCCAGAATATTCGGCTCCGGTCCCACGTACTTTTTCATCGCATCCTTTAAAGCCTCTTCCACCGTGGCCCTTGTCTTTAACCCCATTCCCCGCGCAATGCCCGGCTCCCTTGCACCGACGATATAAATCGCGCTTGTGTGTTCCTCCGCCAGATGTCCGCAGCTCATCATGGAAAAACCATGGAACGGGTGAAATGCATTCGCAAAACGATATTTCCGTATGTACTCCTCATTCGTCGCAAAATATTCCCCGTACCGGTTCATATCCGGCAGAATATTCATCGAGTCATGCTGGAACATTTCATAGAGCTCCCTTAAATATGGCCATCTCTCCTCATGAAACCAGCCGTCACAGATACTCGGAACAATAAACACGCAGTGATCGCTCAGAATCCGCTTATGCCGGATTACCTGTGCGGAAAGCGCCTGCATCATCTGAATCGGATTCGTTCCCATCCCGTCTCCGTAGTGAAAATTGGTCGGCATTCCAAACACTACGATATCATACTTTTTCTCCGCCCAGTGTACATAGGTCCGCTTATCTGCCGTCTTCCAGCTCACCGGCTGCATTTCCCGCGCATAACCCGAATTGATCTCGATCTGCCTCGACTTTGTGTCGAGCACGGCGTCACAGCAGAAAAACTTTTTCCCCATCTTCTCTTCCATCAGCATACCGTGGCGATCAAACTTTTCACGCATCTTACTGCTCGTGGACACCGGGACAAAATCCTCCCTGTGCATGACGTCGGGCACATGATGGGCCGCAATACTTCTCCAGTGGCTGATCCCGGTTGCACAGTGCTTATAGCCTCCCGAATATCCCCCGTACGGATTGCCCTGCGTATGGCCGATCAGAATCGCCACATCCGCGTCAAAGACATATTTGTTCATTATGACATGATCCCCGGCCTCTGTATATCCCAGGTCAACCAGATGTTCATAGTCCTCACTGTCATGGCTCGTAATCTGTCCCGACGGATAAAACCCGTCGAACAGCTCGTCTCCCAGAATGGTCCGCATCTCTGCCGTCGTCGCCCGCGGATGCAGACCGTTTGAGAACAACAGCAGTACATCCTCTTTGCGGACGCCCACACGATACAGCTCGTCCAGACACGCGCGAATCGCCACTTTCCGATGGGAAGTCGGCTGATTTCCCCCCTTGACGATATCCGGAATGACAATGACAACCTTATCCCCTGCTTTCGCAATCTCCGAAAGCGCAGGCATCCCGATGGGATTGCGGATACTCTTTATCGTAGCCTCATAGAGACTGTCCCAGTCCTGCGGCAGACATTCGGGATCGCGGACTGTCTCCCCCGGGATAAAAACATCCGTCGTATCCGGAAGCTCCGCCCCCATGAGTCCATGCCCATATTCAAATTCCAATCTCATAAAAACCTCCATCTGTCTGTCCATGCAGACACTCAGATCAATGGATGCCCTCTGCCGCCCGCCTTCCGGCTGCCCCAATACATTTCTCCTATGCCGGCGCAGGCAGCAGCGGCTAACTCCCCATATATAAACGGATAATTTCCAGGTATTCCTCGGGATAAAAACCAATCTCCCCCTCAAAACGTGTCAGTGCGATCAGTCCGCCGTCAATTTCCGGAATGGACGCCAGCATTGCGGCATTTTCAGCCTTCAATCCCCCTCCGTACACCACGTCCATGCCGCCGGTCTTCTCCTTTACAAAACGCGCAATCTTTGTAATATAATCTTTACCTGCAGGCGTCCTGCCCGGTCCGATACTCCACACCGGCTCATAGGCGATCACGACTCTGCCCTGATCAATACCGGAAAGCCCGGTTTCAAGCTGCTCTCCCAGAACCGTCTCCCACTCCGGCTGTTCCTCCGCCGTCTCGCCAATGCAATAAACCACCTTAAGTCCCTCGTCAACGGCACAGCGGATTTCCTTATTCAGCAGACGGTTCACCGCGGAGGCATCCTTCACTCCCGCTTCCAGAAGAATCCCCTTTTTGTCGTTCCGCTCCTCACAATGGCCGATCAGGACCGCCTCGCATCCCAGCGCTTTTACCGCGGAAGCCGGCCTGTTCGTCGTAAACGCACCGAAATTTCCGCCCGGCGCTGTGTTCTCACGGTACACGCCCTGGCTGCCCAGCTGCACCGGACTATCCGCCTTTCTGGCCGACGCCGCTCCCAGAAGATGCGCTTCGGGCAGAAACTGTACGAACTCCACTTCTGCGGGATCATAATGCGCCAGCCCTTCCTGGGTACGCTCCACGACACAGGCACCCCACACTTTGACCGGCGCCAGACGGTTTACCCCGCCCGACTCCGCCGGAACATCAAACCGTTTTAAATTCAGATAGATATGCTTCATCGCTTCTCTCCCGTCACTCGGCAGCCGTGTTGTCCCACGCGTTACAGAATGTTCCGATCCCCTGCGTGGTGTAGGCATGCTTCATACTGTCCTTATAAACGTCAAGCCCTGTCGTCACTATATCAGCCCCGGCCACGGCGCAGTCTGCAATCTGCTTTGGCGTGCGGATGGCCGCGCAGATAATCTCTGTATTTCCGTAAAATCCATAATTTTTATAAATCTCGACGATATTGCGTATGTATTCCCTGCAGTCCTCACCGTTGGCCTCTTTCCAGCCGATAAACGGCGAGACGAACTTTGAACCGTTCTTTGCCGGCAATATCGCCTGCGCCGCGGAAAAAATCAACGTCACATTCGTCCGGATCCCTTTTTCCTCCAGCTTTCTGGCCGCTGTAACTCCCGCCTCGGTCGCCGGAATCTTAATCACAAAATTCGGGCTGACCGCAGAAATCTTTTCCGCCTCCGCGATCATCTCATCCGCATCGTCAATATGCGGATTGATCTCCACGGAAACCGGAAAAACATCAACGCCCGTAAGCCCTTCCGCCTTAATCCACTCGGCAATGTCGGTAACCGCCTTTAAAAACGGCTTTCCGCTCAACATAATATGTCTGGGATTTGTCGTAACCCCGTCAATCCCAAACGTCTCATACGCATACCGGATCTCGTCCATCTTCGCACTGTCCAGAAAATATTTCATGCCTTCTCCTCCCGAAATTGTTGATTTTTCTTTTCCGAATTAGTTAATCATTTTAATTAATTATACGATAGCACAATTTTCTTTTAATTGCAATAGGGAATTTGCTACAGTTTTTACAATATCATTTTGTTTTATCCCGTTTTTTATAGTACATATTTCCCATGAAACGAACAGCGGAACGCCTGCAGGCACTGACGCGCATCCCCGAAAGGTTTTGCCGGGGCCGTGCCACGCGCCCTTTTTTGCCGGAGGGCTTTTGCTTTGTAGCGCGCAATTTCCTACTAAAGTAAAAAAATCACTGCAGAATCCATAAACAGATCCACAGTGATTTCATATTCCTGTCCGCACCCTTTCTCAGACCGGCATCTCCAGTTTCTCATCAATCGCCACCGCAACAGCCCCCAGCGCTCCCACAAACCGGTCGGACTTAACAAAAGAAATTGTGGTTCCCGGATAAGCCGCGCTGTAAAGGCTGCTCTGCGCACGGCTCAGCAGAAGCCGCCGGTTGTTTTCATTCTGAAACAACAGACCGAGATCGGAAGAGCGTAGTGTAGGGAAAGAGTGTAGGTTATAGTGTAGTTCTCG
>CANDFU010000031.1 GCA_947384095.1 uncultured Roseburia sp.
GCCTTGGCGCGAACGCGATTTTAGGCGTTTCCCTGGCCTGTGCGAAGACGGCGGCAAAAGCGCTTGACATGCCGCTTTACCGTTACCTGGGCGGCGCGAACGCGAAAAAGATGCCGGTTCCGATGATGAATGTCATCAATGGCGGCGTGCACGCGAAAAACTCCCTGGATTTCCAGGAATTTATGATTATGCCGGTCGGTGCGAAGACTTACCGCGACGCACTCAGGATGGGGGCGGAGATTTATCATTTCCTGCGCCAGATCTTAAATGAGGACGGCCTGGGGACGGCGGTCGGGGACGAGGGCGGTTTTGCGCCTGATTTTCGCGACGTGAAAGAGGTGTTCCGCTATCTGGGCCGCGCAGTGGAAAAAGCGGGTTATCGTGTCGGGGAGGACGTGGTCTACGCGATGGATGCGGCCGCGAGCGAGCTTTACGACGAGGAAACGGGGGTCTATATTTTCCCGGGCGAGACGCGGGCGAAAGCCGGGTGCGGCTGCAGGGGCGGCCGCGCGGCGGGAGAGGGAAAGCATGAGACGGCGGCGCAGCAGAATAAGGCGGAGACGGCGGACGAGCAGGGCGAGGGCTCCAAAAAGGACGCCGGTTCCTGTAGTGTAAAGCGCAGCCCGGAGGAGATGATTTCCCTCTACGAGGAGCTGACAAAAGAGTTCCCGGTCGTGTCCATCGAGGACGGGCTTTTTGAGGACGACTGGGAGGGATGGCAGAAGCTGACGGAACGTCTCGGCGGGAAGGTGCAGCTTGTCGGCGACGATCTGTTTGTGACGAATCCGAAGCGTATCAAGTGCGGGATTGAGCTGAAGACGGCGAACGCGGTGCTGATCAAGGTCAATCAGATCGGCACGGTGACAGAGGCGCTCGACGCGATCGAGATGGCGAAAAACGCGGGATACCATGCCGTCATTTCCCATCGCTCCGGGGAGACGGAGGATGCATTTATCGCAGATCTTGCCGTGGCGGTCAACGCGGGACAGATCAAGACGGGCGCGCCCTGCCGTGCGGAGCGGACCAGCAAGTACAATCAGCTTTTAAGGATTGAAGAAGAACTGGGCGTGCAGGCGGAGTTTGGCTGAGGCGGTTTTCAGAACGCGGCGCGCAGCTATGATTTTTGGGAAACGGCGTGGCTTTCGGGCTATGCCGTTTTAATTGCTGAAGTGTGGCGTGATCAGCCATGTTAATCAGAATCAGATATTGTAACCGGGTTCGGGGCGTATGGAAACTGAAATTCTATATGCCCTGTTTTTTTGCCGCAAAGGAGGGAATATGGGCGATCATATCAAGGCTGCTGCCACAGAACAGACGCCGCCCTGTCTGAAGCAGGCGATTGGAAAGCGGAGTTGTTGACTTGATGGTCTGCCGGCAGTATAATGAAGAGGAAAGAAACAGGATGGAGTCGTTCCTGGGACGGGGAAAAAGACATGGAAACAGCGACAGATGCCGGAAAACTGCAGAGGCGGGCGGCGGCCTGTACAGATGAACTCTTACAGATCAGCCGGGAGATCGGGAAATATATTGTCGATGCATATGGGGCGGTTCCGCAGGAGATGTCTGATCTGCAGTGCCGCGTCCAGCGGGAGCGCTGCAGACGTCTGGCAGGAGAACTGCGGGAGATCTCAGAAGAGCTGGGGCGGCTGCAGGAGAGTGAGCCGGCGGCTGCTGTGAGAGGGGGGCGGGCGGAGAGCCTGGCCGTCACCCGGCAGATGATTGCGCAGAATCTGGTGATTCTGGAGCAGAAAGAGAATTTTCTGACAGAGTTTCTCGCGCATTCCGATCTGATCGCCGCCCAGATGAAGGATGCCAGGGAAATGAGCGAAATGGCCGAGGTTGTCCGGCTTGCGAATATATTGAGAGGAGAGCTCGATCTATGCCGGAAAGAAAACAAAGAGTAAAGTTGATATATGTCATACTGATCGTGGGAATATCTGCCCTCGCCTGTATTTTTCTGCATGTCAGGATGCATGCGATCGTGATCAGTTTCGGGATACGGTTTTATCGGAGCCTGCGCAACGCGGTATCTGTCGTGGGCGGCGTGGCCAGCCTTGTCGTGGTTCTTTTGTACGCATTGGATTTCATGGGGCAGAAAAAATGGCGCGATGCCAGGGACGAGGAGATTGCGCGGGATGAAGTAACCCGCCGGGAGATTCTGGAGGAAACGGAGCGGCACAGGGAAGTCCTGTCTGTTTCCAGGAAGATGGATTCGGAGCGGATAAGGGGTCTTCTGTCGGATTATGCCGCAAAAAAATGGAGCGCCCTGTCACAGCCGCTGCTGCAGCTTAAGCTGCAGCTTGATATCATGGATGAGCATCAGAATAAGCTTTCGCACCTTCTCGACGTCAACGGGGCGGACGCCCTGGCCAGCACGGAGGACATTTTGGACCGGGTGGAGCAGTATCTGTGCAAAAATGTCCGGAAAGTGCTGAATTATCTGGATGTGGCCGATCCGGTAAAAGATACCGGACTGGTCGGGGAAAAGCTTGCAGAATGCCATGAGGAAGGAAATAAGCAGCTCACGCAGGTGCAGGAATTCCTCTTTGCCATGGCGGATTTTCTGAACAGGCAGGGGGAAGACGATAACAGTATGGAACTGCTGGATATCTATAAATCTACCATCCTCTCATCGATTGAGGATGACAGGAGAAAGGAATCATGAGTATGAAAAAGCGAAGGAAAAAAGGCCTGTTTCTGGCGCTGTTTCTTCTGGTTGCCTTCCTGTGCGGCTGCGGCGGCGTCAGGACAGAGCGGAATGAAGGGTCGCTCAGCTATGCGGACGCGGAGGCGGAGATCGCCTCTATGCTTAAGGAAGTCAATGTCACCAGAGTGTCGGAGCCGGCTCTGGATATTTATTCGGACGATCTGTCGGAGGCGGAGACGCTGGCGGATATTTCTACGTTTCCGATCACGGTCACAGGCGACGGCGACATCAACATCGAAATTGCCGCCGCGACGGAGCTTACCGCCGAAGCGCCGGACGACTGGATCAATGTGGTGGCGCAGGAGTTTAACAAAGCCGGGTATACCGTAGGCGACAAGCGGGTCACGGTTTCGGTCCGCAAAATCACTTCCGGCGAGGTCGTTACGTATATGAACGCCGGGGCCTATCAGCCGCAGCTTTTTATCCCGTCCAACGACGCATGGGGAATGATGCTGAAATCATCGGGAATCGGGGCGGAGAAGATTGCCGGCCGCATTGCCGGAAATACGGCCGGGATTCTCATCAAAAAAGATGTTTATGATTCGTTTATTGATAAATACGAGGAGGCCACGCTGGCCAATGTATTGGAGGCCACGCTGGCAAAAGATCTCACGTTTGCCTACACCAATCCCTATACGTCCAGCACGGGACTGAATATCCTGACGGCGATGCTCAAGTCGTTTGACGAGACAAACCCGCTGTCCGATGCGGCGCAGGGAAAGCTTTTAGAGTATCAGAAGTCATCCCCTCCGGTGGCGTATACGACCGCGGTGCTCCGCAGCCAGGCTTCCAAGGGGATCATCAATGCGATGGTGATGGAGGAGCAGGCTTATATCAACACACCGGAGCTTGTCAATTATGTCTATATTCCCGCCGGAATCCGTCACGATCATCCGGTTTACACATTTGAGTATTGTTCCCGGGAGCAGAAGGACGCCGCAAAGCTGTTTGTCGATTATTGTCTGACGGATGAGAGCCAGAAGCTTGCGACAGAGAAAGGGTTTAACCGCCATGACGAGTATGTCTCCCAGGATTCCGGCCTGGACGGTACAGGGTATCTGACGGCGCAGAAAGTCTGGAAACAGAATAAAAACGGCGGAAGGCCGATTATCGCCGTTTTTGTGGCCGATATCTCCGGGTCCATGGGCGGGGAGCCGCTGAATGCACTCAAGTCGTCGCTGATCGGGGCTTCTTCCTATATCGGTTCCGAACATTATATCGGGCTGGTCAGCTACTCCGGCAATGTCACGGTCAATCTGCCGATCGCGCAGTTTGACGCGACGCAGAAGGCTTATTTTTCGGGGGAGGTAAAGAATCTGTCGGAGGGCGGCAGCACGGCTACCTACGATGCGGTTCTTGTGGCTCTCGATATGCTTGCCGAGAAGGCGAAGGAGGTTCCGGAAGCGAAACTGATGCTGTTTGTTCTCTCCGACGGGGAGCAGAATGAGGGCTACAGCCTGAAAAGGGTAACGCCGGTTGTCGCAGGCATGCAGGTGCCTGTCTATACGATCGGATACAATTATGACGACGAGAACGGGGAGCTGAACCTGCTCTCTGATATCAACGAGGCCGCGGCGTTAAACGCCACGAGCGACGATATTTCCAATCAATTGAGAAATCTGTTTAATGTGACAGTGTAAAAGATGGTACGGCAGTGAAAGAAAGCAGGGCTGCCGGAGAAAACACGGTGCCGGAGATTCCGGCGCCGTGTTTTCATTATGATCTGGCCGGGAGGACGAAATGGAAGAAAAAATGAAAATGCATCGCCCCGTTCCGGGGCAAAGCCGTGAGGAAGAGGAAAAGCAGCTTGCGGAGATTATCGGCGTGGCGCAGCGGAATCTTGAGCGGACGGAGGCGTATATCCGAGAGCTGTCCGGAGAGCTTTACGATCTGATGGAGACGTATGGGCCGAAAGATAAGGAAGCGCTGGCGCTTCTGCACAACACACAGTCACAGCTCGGGGAATACAGGCGGGATCTGCTGCGGCGGCAGAAGGCGCGGAGCAGACCGTATTTCGGGCGGATTGATTTTAAAGACGCAAAAGTGCCTTTCGAAGAGTCGTACTATGTGGGGCGTGCCGGTATATCGGCGCCGGGCGAAGAGCCGCTTGTCATTGACTGGAGGGCGCCCGCGGCGTCGGTTTATTATGAGAGCACCGCAGGGCCGTGCAGTTATGTGGTGAAGGATGAGGGAATCTGTAAGATTGATTTAAGGCGCAAGCGCACTTATGAGATTGCGGAGGACCGGCTGATTGATTTTTACGATTCCGACGTGGTGGCCAACGATGATCTGCTGACGCAGTATCTGGCAAAGAACAAGGGCGCGGTTCTCGGGGAGATTATCGCTACTATCCAGAAGGAGCAGAATGAGCTGATCCGCAGGTCGCCAAAGACGAATCTGATCGTCCAGGGCGTGGCGGGATCGGGAAAGACGACGGTGGCGATGCACCGCATTTCCTATATTTTATATAACTATGGGGATGAATTTCGTCCGGAGGATTTTTATATTATCGGGAGCAACCGGATACTTCTGAACTATATCACCGGCGTACTGCCGGACCTGGACGTCTACGGAGTTTCGCAGATGACGATGGAAGAGTTGTTCATAAGGCTTTTATACGAGGAGTGGGATCCTGACGTCTGCACGGTCCATCCGGTGGATAAACAGAACCGGCAATCTGTCGTTTATGGGAGTTATGAGTGGTTTCACGACCTGGAAAGCTTCTGCGCGGACTATGAGGACGCCAGGATTGCGAAGGAGGATATTTATCTGAATGACACGGGAGCGCTTCTGCTTGAGGGGACGTCAATCCGGCGGTATCTGGAAGAAAACCGGAAAATATCAATGCAGAATAAAATCGGGATGTTAAATGAGACGCTTCTGGCAAGGCTGGAAAACGAGTTGTCCGGAAAATATGTTTCTTACCCACCGGAGGCGAAGAAAGAGCTGCGGCACAGATATCGGGAGTATTTCGGGAAGAAGAAATGGAAAGGATGTGTGTCTGAAATTTACCGGGAGTTTCTGCAGGCGCAGGCGGCAGGGGGAAAGGCGGTTCCGTTTCCGGAATATGCATTCGATGTCTATGATCTGGCGGCGATGGCCTACCTGTATAAGCGTATCGCGGAGACGGATGCGGTGCGCGAGGCAAGCCATGTGATAATCGATGAAGCGCAGGATTTTGGCATGATGGTATACGGGGCGCTCTCATACTGTCTGACAGGCTGTACCTACACGATCATGGGGGATGTGTCGCAGAATATTTATTACGGATACGGACTGGAAGGCTGGAAGGAGCTGCAGGAGCTGATCCTGACAAAAACGTTTGATTCGTTTGGCCTGCTGAAAAAGAGCTACCGGAATACCGTCGAGATTGCCGGGTTTGCCACGGAGATTCTGCGTCATGGAAGTTTTTCCATTTATCCGGTGGAGCCGGTGTGCCGTCACGGAAACGATGTGCGGGTGACGGCATGTGCGGGTGAGGCGGAATTGTTCGAAGAGACGGTGCGCACGATAGAGGGATGGCGGCAGGACGGGAGGGAGACGATCGCCGTGATCTGCCGCGATGAAGATGAGGCGGCCGCGGTGAGTAATCGTCTCGGCGGATTTCTGGAGCTTGCAGACAGCAGACTGGAGACAGCGGAATTTGGCCGCGGTGTCATGGTGCTGCCGATCGTGTATACAAAAGGGCTCGAATTTGACGCGGTGATCCTTTTCAATCCGTCCGCCGCTTCTTATCCTGCGGAAGATGCGTATGTGAAGCTCTTGTATGTGGCGGCCACGCGTGCGCTGCACGAGCTGGCGGTTCTGCACCTGGGGGATCTCACGAAGCTGATCGCAGAGCCGGTGCCGGAGGAAAAGCGCATGCGGTCGCTGGAAAACGAGATGCGAAAGGAAGCCAGGCGCTATGCCGTAAAGGAGAAAACGACCCGGGAGGAAGAGCGGCTGAAGGCGCTGCACGGGGAGCGGGAGCGGAGGGACAGAGGCAGTCTCGGGCCGAAGCCGATTGTGGTGCGGCAGGCGAAGGAGGAAGGTATGAAGGCGGTGCGGAATGCGCAGCCTTTGAAAAGTACCGGGGAAATTAATGTATCGCCGTATCGTTTCGGCGAGATCCCGGAGAACGGCAGACTGCGTCCGCGGGGACACAGCCGTATCGACAGCGCTGTCCGTATCGTGAAAAAGACGAAAAAATACATTGATCTGACCGGCAGATACGGGGTTCTGCGCCTTACGCCTCTTACCGCGTCCATTGTCCGTGTCCGGTTCGCAAGGGGGACCGTGGTGGAGCGCAAACCGGCCTGTCTGAAGGGACAGCCGCAGATTCCGGTATGGACGGCGAAAGAGGGAAAAAATCTGGTGGAGATTTCGACGGAAAAGCTTATCATCCGGATTGAGAAAAAAACAGGCGCGCTTCAGTTTCTGGATGCGGGCGGCGGGCTGCTTCTGGCAGAGCGGGCAGCGCAGCCGCGGCAGATCGATGTGACGACGCATGAGACATGGGTTTATTTTGACTGGCCGAAAAAGGAAAAACTGAAAGCGAAGGGAGTTCTTGCAGATGATTTTCTGCGGATGAGCCAGAAAGCGGCGTATATCAGCTGCGGCGGGAGCAGGCGGCGCATGCCGCTGCTGATCTCCGAATATGGATATGGAATCGGCGTGGCTGCGGGAGGGACCGTGCTGTGCTGTAATATTCCGGCTTACGGGCCGTATCTGTATGCGGACGGGATGGAGGAGATTGATTACTATTTTCTCTATGGCGGGGATGCAGAGGGAGTGCTCGAACAATATCGGGAAATTGAGGAAAGGTGGGAGAGAGATTGCCATAGTTAATTTATGGATTTATCATTAGATTTTGTGTGTCAATCTGTTTTTTTAAAAGAAATAAAATGAACCATTTGGTCAAAAAAATGTTATTTTATTTTACATATTTGTCTATATTGTCGGGAACATATTTTCTGCCTGTGACATTGTGATGACAAAACACGCATTCCAGGCTGTGCGGCGATTTTGGGGATGGCGTTTTCACATAGACAAAAATTCAGAATATTGGTATAATTCATGAGCTGAAATGCGTAATGAAATGCGATAAAGGGTTGGCAGACAGAATGAATGAGGTTTTGAGAAATGAGCGGAAGTTTCTTTTGTCACTGGATGAATTTTACCGGTTCAGCGGTTATTTTTCAAAATTTCTGACAGAAGATCCGCATAACGGATGGGACGGGTACACCGTCCGCAGCCTGTACTTTGACACTCCGTGGGAGCGGGATTTTTATGAGAAGGAAGACGGCCTGGAGATAAGAAGGAAGATAAGGCTGCGGATTTACCATCCGGAAGATGAATTTGCAGTCCTTGAAATGAAACAGAAGCAGGGAGCGAACCAGCGGAAGCGCTCCCTTAAGATCCGGCGGGAGGATGCGGCGGCGCTGACACAGGGCAGATACGAAGCGCTTTTAAGTTATCCGGAGGATTTTGCCGCAGAATGCTTCGGGGTGATGCAGATGTATGCATATCGTCCGAAAAGCATTATAGAATACCGCCGGAAGGCATTTATTGCAAAGGAAAACCGCATCCGGCTGACGTTTGACCATCATATCGTATCGAGTGAGACCAATATGGATATCTTTTCCGTGAATCCGGGTCTTATTCCGGTCTGGGATCCGTATCTTGTCGTGTTTGAGGTGAAATACAACGGATTTCTTTTAAGCTATATCCGGGACGCGATCAATGTCGTACAAAAGAGCGAGACGTCTGTCGGGAAGTATTGCCTGGGCAGGAGCGTGTCGCTGCATTATCTGTTTTAAACCAAGGAGAAAAGAAATGAAGCAGACAATCTATTCTATGCTGGAGCAAAGCGGGACACTGACTACCGAGGAGGTGGTTCTGCATATTCTGGTGAGTGTGGTCCTGGGCGGGTGCATATATCTGTCTTATTATATCACGCATATGGGGACGGTATACAGCAGGAAATTTAATATATCGCTGCTCACGCTTACGGTCCTGACGGCTACGGTCATGACGGTAATCGGCAATAATATCGCGCTGTCACTCGGCATGGTGGGCGCTCTGTCCATCGTCCGTTTCCGCACGGCAATCAAGGATTCCAGGGATACGACATACATATTCTGGACCATCATTGTGGGAATCTGCTGCGGCGTCGGCGACTATACGGTGGCGGTCGTCGGAAGCAGTGCGGTTTTTCTGGTGTTGCTGGTTCTGGGGCAGGTAAAGAACGATAACCGGATGCTTCTGGTGATCAGAGGGCACAGGAGTGAGGAACAGCGGATTGAAGCCGTCGTTTTTCAGGGGTTTGGAGGCAGGGCGTCCCAGCGGGTGAAAAATACGACGCAGGAGTCCGTGGAACTGATTTATGAGATGGCGAGGAAGGTGTATCTGGAGAATCAGAAACAGGAGAAAACCATTACGGAAGCGCTTTATGAGATTGAGAGAATGGAGTATGTCAACATCGTCACGCAGAACGATGAGATAAGCGGGTAAGAAGCTATGAGATATAAGATCATCAGCCTTGCCGCGGTTGCGGGAATGTTTCTGCTGGCCGTTCTTCTCTGCTTAAGCCCGCAGACAGGCCGGCGGCGGGTGCATCAGCATCTGAGCTGGGAAGGGGAGCCGCAGAGCGCGGCGGTTACGACAGGGCCGGGGGAGCTGGTTACGCACCTTCCGATTGTAGAGATCGATACCGGCGGTCAGAAAATACCGGGAAACTGGATAAGGGATAAGGATGGCGTAAACGTCGGGGTGGAGCAAAGTGAGCTCGGTGAGAAGACGATCCGCGTGTCCATAAAAATTATTGATTCCGGCACGGCGGAAAACCGCGTGGAGGATGAGGCCGCGGTGGAGACAGAGGCGCGTTTCCGCATCCGGGGAAATTCTTCGCGGAATTTCAGCAAGAAGAGCTATCTCCTGAAGCTGATCGATGAGGACGGGGAAGAAAATCCCCAGGAGATCATGGGGATGAGCGCGCATGATCAATGGGCGCTGTACGGACCGTTTCTGGACAAAACGCTGCTGCGCAATTATATGTGGATGAATCTTTCCGCGGAGGTCATGGGGTATGCGCCGAATGTCCGGTACTGCGAGGTCATTCTGGACGGAACATACCGGGGGCTGTATCTGATGATGGAGACGATTGCCAGGGGGGAAGGCAGGGTGGATTTAAGTGCCTTTGAGGAAGGAAAGTCTTATACGGAATATATTGTAAGAATGGATCGGGCAAACCAGGATTTCAGGGATCTGAATACGTTCAGCAATTATACGAGATCGGAAGAGCGTCGTGTAGGGAAAGAGTGTAGGTTATAGTGTA
>CANDFU010000032.1 GCA_947384095.1 uncultured Roseburia sp.
CAGATTTTTTCAATTTTACTCGACAACGCTTTCTCTTACACCCCGAAAGGCGGCGCCGTCAGACTGTCCCTTTCCTTAAACCGGAAACGAACGATGATTTTATTCCAGGTAGCAGACAACGGCCCCGGCGTTCCCGACTCTGAAAAAACACGGATTTTCGACCGTTTCTACCGCTCGCAGCGCTCGCATACAGACAAAGAACATTTCGGCCTGGGCCTTTGTATCGCCGGTGAACTCGCCCGCGCCCATCATGGAAAACTATGGGTCGAAGACGCGCCGGAGGGCGGAGCCATATTTATCCTTTCCCTGCCCGCCGTATAAGCGGTCCGCCCTTTATCCCACGGTATGGCCCGATAATTCCGGCATCGCAATCATTTTCATCGAATATCGTCCTTTCAGATATGTAATCAGGCACGGATCATGGCTGATCAGAATAAGGCCGATCTCTCTTTCCTTAAGTTCCTTCAGCAGGAAAGTCCAGATCTGGCTCTGTGTAATCGGATCCAGCATCACACTGATTTCATCGGCGATCAGAAACCGCGTTCCTTTCCCGATGGCTCTGGCAATACAGAACCGCTGCAGTTCTCCGCCGGACAATTCCTGCGGGTATCTGCCGCACCAGTCCTTCTCTATCCCCAGTCCTCTTATCGTGTGTTCGTCTGCATTTCCCTCATCCAGCACCTTCTGCATTTTCACACGGGGATTTACAGCCATCTCCGGATGCTGCCATACCATCTGCACCGGACAGTATCCTTTCCGGGGAAGCGGCCTCTCGTCCAGAAACACATTCCCCGCGGAAGGTCTCTGATATCCTGCAAGAATTCTGCCAAGAGTCGTTTTCCCGCATCCACTCGGCCCCACAAGAATATTCATCTCCGTATTTTCCATCGCGAAACTGACATCCGATAACACTTCAGCCGCCGCTTCCGGATAACGATATGAAATACGTTCTGCATAAAGTCTCATTCCCCGTCTCCCCGCCATACATTTTGATTTATTTCTTCACAGCGCACACATCTTGCCCTGCCTTCCCGCACGAAAACCATCGGGATCTCTCCGCCGCACGCCGTCGCCCGATATGGGCATCGAGGGGCAAACAGGCATCCTTTCTTCCGTTCCCCGGCATATGGCTGTACTCCCGGTTCCGCGGAAAACCCGTGTTCCGGCATGGCCCTCCAGAGCGCCTTTGTATAAGGGTGCCGCAGCAGCTCCTCCGACGCAAAATCATCCGCAGGCGCATCCTCCACCACAGTCCCCGCGTAAAAAACCACAATGCGGTCCGCCACAGTCAGTGCCATGCGCAGATCATGCGTGATCAGAAGAACGCCGTTTCCCTCATCTGCAAAATCTCTGAAATCTGCAAGTACCGTTTTTGCCAGCGCTTCCTCCATTCCTGTCGTCGGCTCGTCCGCCACAATCAGTTTCGGCCGGTTCATCAGAGCCGTAATCAACAATACCCGTCTCGCCATCCCTCCGGAAAGCTCAGACGGATATTGACGCTCCACCTCCTGCGCCAGACCGTATTTCTCAAACAATTCCCTCATCCGTAAAACGGAAAGCCGGTCCCTTTTCCCATTCAGGATCTGTTTTCCCGCCTTCATAAGCGGATCCAGACAATTCACCCCCTGCGGAATCAGAGCAATTTCCCGCCCCCGCAGCAATGCGGCCCCATCCGGCTGAAGCGTCCTGCCAGAATAACTGATCTCTCCGTCCACAAAAGTGTTCTGCGGGAGCAGGCCAAACAGGGCGTGCGCCAGGACGCTCTTTCCGGAACCACTGCTGCCGACAACCGCCGTGACATCTCCTTCACAAACCGTCATCCCCAGATCTGATATCACCGGAAGTGCACTTTTATGAAACGTGTTTTTTTCATACTGTATAAATGAAACCGTAAGATTACGGATTTTCAGAATTTCTCTGTCCAATCTTCCCACATCCATTCTTAGGATTCCAGGCCCCGTCTGTCTCTACAGCTGCGCGCGCGACGGGTCACAATGCGTGCGCAGCATATTTCCGAGCCGTTCAAAAAGAACGGTGGTACCTGCCAGTGCAAGACCGGGAAACAGTGCAAGCCACCATTTTCCGGTACTTAAATGGGCCATACTTTCCGACAGGATAATGCCGATCGCCGGTTCCTCCGGCGGCAGGCCGAACCCCAGAAACGTAAGCCCCGCCTCATGCAGAATCGCATGCGGGAACTGTAATGCCAGCCCTGCCAGAAGCTGCGGCAGAAGATGTGGCAGAAGATGCGTCCGCGCAATATACAGCCGGCTCTTTCCAAGCCGGCCGGCAATCGCAATGTAAACCGCCTCCTTCTGCTGCAGAACCTCGCTCCGCAAAATGCGGCAGAGCCCCGGCCAGTGCGTCAGCGCAATGCCCACGGCAACTCCTTTCAGCCCTTTCCCCAACGCGCAGGAAACCAGAATCAGAATCACAATATGCGGCGCTCCCATCATAAGATCAGTCAGCCAGCCAATGACATCATCCGCCGCTTTTCCCCACCCCGATACAACTGCGAGCGCAAGACCAATCATTGCGCTGACGCCAGAAGCGCATGCGCCAAGCAAAATACTAAGCGAAAGTCCGCTCACTGTACGCGCAAACATATCCCTTCCCATCCAGTCTGTGCCAAAAGGATACGCAAAGCAGGGAAGCAGGTTTTTTCTCGAAAAATCAGTTTCCATCGCCCGCTCTTTCAAAAAAAAGCCTGCCGCCACAAGCACCACAAAAAATATCAGCGCCCCCGCTGCCGACAACGCAGCTTTCTTTCTCTGATTCGCCGCATACTGCGCATTTATCTCAGAACCAAATCTCTCCGGCGTGCTGTTCATCCCATCTCCCCCATACACGATTCAGCTCCTGCGATTTTTGACCGCCACAAATACCGAAGCTGATATACTGAAATCCAGCTTTGTAAAAAAGGATATCATGACGGCCTTCTGTCCACAAGCCCCCATGGGGGATACGCAAATTTATCATTGACATCCCTCTTTTTCACAGCTATAATACAGTTCAGATAATTAAACAGCTTTGACGGGAACAAGTAAGAACAGGCAGGACAGACAGAAAGCAGCCGGCAGATGAGAGGCGCATGGAACCCCTGGATCCGAATACATCCCCGAGCTTTACACCGAACGAATCCGGCCATTCCGTTTATCAGGATTTCAGTAGGCTGTGACGTAGCGGCGCACGTTACAAGCGCCTGGGTGTTGTCCGACACTCACTGAGACAGGCAGTGCGAGCTGTCTGTGAAGAAAGGTGGTAACACGGATTTTCCGTCCTTTCCGGTCCCTGGCCGGAGAGGATTTTTTTATTTACCGTGAATTTCCTTTCATTCATGGCGATGCCGATAACAGCGGCATGAGACTTCACCGAAACGGATCCGTTCCATGATGAATGCCTCCCGGCTGCAGAATGCTTTATAACATGACAAGGAGAACAGCGATGACGTTGTACGATGAATTAGTCGCCCGCGGCCTGATCGCGCAGGTGACTGACGAAGACGAGATCAAAGAACTGATCAACCATGGAAAAGCCACATTTTACATTGGCTTTGACCCGACAGCCGACAGTCTGCATGTGGGGCATTTTATGGCTCTTTGCCTGATGAAACGCCTTCAGATGGCAGGGAACCGCCCGATCGCCCTGATCGGCGGGGGAACAGCCATGATCGGCGATCCCTCGGGGCGCACCGATATGCGCCAGATGATGACGCCGGAAACCATTCAGCACAATTGCGACTGCTTTAAAAAACAGATGAGCCGTTTTATTGACTTTTCCGACGACAAGGCTCTGATGGTCAACAATGCCGACTGGCTGATGGATTTAAACTATATCGATGTCTTGCGCGAAGTCGGCTCACATTTTTCCGTCAACCGCATGCTGACCGCAGAATGCTATAAACAGCGCATGGAAAAAGGGCTGAGTTTCCTGGAATTTAATTATATGATTATGCAGAGCTATGATTTTTACTGCCTGTTCCAGAAATATGGCTGTAATATGCAGTTTGGCGGGGATGACCAGTGGAGCAATATGCTCGGCGGAACTGAGCTGATCCGCAGAAAGCTTGGAAAAGACGCCTATGCCATGACGATCAATCTGCTCCTGAACTCCGAAGGAAAAAAGATGGGAAAAACACAGTCCGGCGCCGTCTGGCTTGATCCGGCAAAAACATCCCCGTTCGATTTCTTCCAATATTGGAGAAATGTGGCGGATTCCGATGTCTTAAAATGTATCCGCATGCTGACCTTCCTCCCGCTGGAAGAAATCAACGAGATGGCCGGCTGGGAAGGAGCGCAGCTCAACCGGGCAAAAGAGATTCTGGCTTATGAGCTCACCAGGCTGGTTCACGGAGAAGCCGAGGCAGAAAAAGCAAAAGAAGCGTCCCACGCCCTCTTTGCAGGGGCCGGCAGCTCCGCCAACATGCCGACAGCGGAGCTTTGCGCCCAGGATTTTTCAGACGGCAATCCCGATATCCTTAGCCTTCTGGTAAAAACAGGGCTTGCACAGTCCCGTTCCGACGCGAGACGCGCAGTGGAGCAGGGCGGTGTCGCCGTTGCGGATGAAAAAGTTTCCGATATCAAAGCCACCTATGGAAAAGACTGTTTTGACGGCGACGGGCTTGTGTTAAAGCGTGGAAAGAAAAAATTTGTAAAAATCATTTTAAAATAGCACAACACACAATCGGGCAGGGAAGAGTTATCTTCCCTGCCCGCCGCACGGACGCAGGCTGCTTTGGCAGCTGCCTTCTTACAGATTGGCAAATGTGATGGTTTCTTTTTCTAATTCGGCCGCAACCTTATGGTTTACGTCCATGCGGCTGGTAATCTCAGTCATATCTTCTACCAGATGCTGCGTGCTGCCCGCGACACCGGAAATACCCGAAGCCCCGTCGTCAATCACTTTTGTAATTGTTTCTATGGATGCCACGATTTCAGTCACAGACCCCTTCAGACGGTCGGTACCGTCATTAAATTCTGCCATAACCTGGCGGATATAAGCGGCATCATTCTGATACTGCTGTCCGGAAGCAACAAAGGACAGAAATTCTTTTAAAACAGACTCCTCCATATAATCTACAAGATTCCGGGCATTTTCGGAAAGGTTGTAAACGGCACGGGTTACGGCGGCATTGACATTCTGGATACGGCCGGCAGTCTCGCTGCTGGAAGCCGCAAGCTGGCGGATTTCTTCCGCCACTACAGCAAATCCTTTTCCTGCCTCCCCGGCCCTCGCCGCTTCAATAGATGCATTTAACGCAATGAGGTTGGTTTGTGAGGAAATATCCAGAATCGCATGCGTAAGGCTGTTTACCTGGTCCACGCTGCGGCTTCCTTCGATCGCTTCATTCAGAACAGCCAGAATGTCTTTTACCTTGGCGCTGGTATTATCCAGGCTTTCCTGCGCAGATTGTCCCATTTCCACTGCCCGCCTATTCATTGCAGAACAGTAGGCAGCAATTTTTCCACATTCCTCTGCCATATTTTCTGCATCCTGCTGCACATTCTTCGCGTTCTGATTGATAAGAGAGGTATTGGCGGCCACTTCCTGAATCGTCGCCGACAGTTCTTCTGCCAGAGCAGACAAATCCATGGCACTTTTGCTGGAAGTATGTGCTCTTGATAATACGTCGTCTACCACGCCGCTGATGCGCCCGGAACATCCCCGAAGCGTATCCAGAATATTTTTGATCGGCCTGACTACAGACTTTAAAATAAGGGAGACCGAAATAAATACAAGTATGATACAGACAAGCATGGATGCACTGTTCATAATCATGGAACTCCGGTAAACGGAAGAAAGCTGTGCTCTGGCCCGGGCAGTCCGGCTGCTGATGGAATCGTCCAATATACCAATATCGTTTTCAACCGCAGTGTTAAAAGAAGCCACATCACCGTTGGCAAACGCATAAGCGTCCTGCGTTTTACCGGCAGCACTGGCACAGACAAGGAAAACGAGTGAATGCTTTAAAGAATCATAATCGGATAACAGGGCGTCATACGTTTTTCTGTCATCGCCGGTGATATAGATTTCATAATCTGCCAGCATACCGTCCAGTTTCTTTTCTTCTTTTTTTATGCTGTTCACAAATGTAATCATCGTATTATAGTCGGTAGCCACAATATGGGATAACGCCATTTTATGTATATTCATAATGGACTGGTGAATCCTGGCCAGCTGCGTTTTTCCTTCCATATAATTATCTGCAATATTGGCGGCGTTGTCATTTACATTTTTGATATTGGAAACTGCGAGGAGATTTGAAATAAGCGCTACCATTCCAAGCAGGACAATGGGCAATATTAAGCGGTATCTGATATTCCATTTTTTCTTCATAATCCCTGTATCCTCCATACAATATACGTATTCTTTATGGGGCGGTAATCCCTTCCACCATTACGTCAAGCTGCTCCTGCAGACTTTTTCCTTCCGGATTTCCGGCCGCCATATTCGTGGCAAATTCAGATACCGGATCCCAGAAATTGCCGCCAATACGCTGCAGACAGGAAAATTCCGACTGGGCAATCAACGCCGTGATGGCAGGCGACTCCTGTACGCCGACAGATTCCGCGGCTTTTATGTTAGCAGGCCCCTGTCCCCGCATTTCAAAGCGAAGCTGCTGATTCGCTTCATTGGAAATCCATTCTGCCAGCCGGGACGCCCATGTATAATGCCTGGAATAGGCGTTGACGCCGATTAATTTATAGCCGGAAAAAGATGCCATCTGTATCTGCCGGTCCGCGCAGGTATACGAGGGAAGCCTGGCGGCGCCGTAATCCTTCCCCAGAGCGTCACTCATGGCGACCGCGTTCCACACGCCGCTGACTCCCGCAATTACAGAGCCATTCTCAATCCCCTCAAGAAAATCCGCCTCCCCCGTGCTGAGAAACGCGGGGCTGCGGGCGATGGAAAGCATGGCGTCAGCGACGTCTGTCCCCCTGATATCGCCTTCTGTTCCATTCCAGGTACAGTAATTGGTAATTCCGTCATCGTTTAATCCGACTTCCAGACCCGTATTGCCGAAAAAGGCATATACATACCATCCGGAAGACCAGTCCATCGTAACCTTTTTTTCATTCTCTTCGGCGATCTGCAATATGCGGTCAAACGTTTTTACATCTTCCTGGCTCAGATACTGTTTATTATAATAAAGGAAATAACCGTTGTCAGCCGTTAGAGGATAAGCATACGCAACCTCCCCGACAGAAGCGGCTTCCACAGCTCCAGGAAGGTTTTCCGCCTTCATGCGGCCGGCATTTTCCACCGGTTCCAGCGCACCTGCCGCCACAAGTGTATTGAGCTGGTCATCGGCAAAAGCAAAAACATCGGCTCCCGTTTCCAGATCCGCCATCAGTGCGTCTTTGCAGCCCGATTCGCTCTGGGCCTCAAACGTGATACGAAAATCCGCCTGCCCTTTATATTCTTCCTGAAAACTTTCAAAGATCCGGTACAAAAGCGCTTCATCCTCTTTGGCTCCCCACACCACCAGTTCAACCTCACCGTTTTCGGACGATCCTTCCGTCCCTTCAGGATTATCGCTGCCTGATAATCCGATATTGGCAGTAACCGCGCCTCCATCCTCTGCTCCGCCGCATCCGGCCAACGCGGCCGCCAGTACAGCCGTTACAAAAAACATGCCGAACTTTTTGCCCATACTTCTCCACCCTCTCATTCCTTTATTTTTTCATTGTTGATAAAAACGAGATGCCCACAGGACAGTATTATCATTCATTTCCTCTTTCTGGCACAACAATTTAACGAAAAAACCCACAGGAAAACAACATGTTGTCAGACATTGATTCCTGTGGGAATGTTCAATTCAAGAGTTAAATTTGGGCACCGGCCGACAACCTCTCTTCCAGCTGTCTTTAATCGATTTCTACTTCCTCTAATTCGTCCTGCGGAATCTCTTCCAGCACATATTCGTCTTCGTTCAGACCGTCCTCGTCATATTCATCGTAATCCTCATATTCATCAAACAGAATCTCATCCTCTTCGTTGATCTCAGAGTCAAGCCGTATACTGCGATACTGTTTCATACCGGTTCCGGCGGGAATCAGTTTTCCGATGATTACATTCTCCTTCATACCGATCAGCGGATCCACTTTTCCCTTGATTGCCGCCTCGGTCAGCACCTTTGTCGTTTCCTGGAACGACGCCGCAGACAGGAATGAATTCGTCGCCAGAGAGGCTTTCGTGATTCCCAGCAGAACCTGTTTTCCCTCCGCCGGTTCCTTTCCCTCAGCGATCAGTTTTTCATTCACATCTTCAAATTCCAAAGTATCCACAAGTATTCCCGGAAGCAGATCGGAATCGCCATTCGTCTCAATGCGGACTTTCTGGAGCATCTGACGCACGATCACCTCAATGTGTTTATCGTTGATTTCCACACCCTGCAGACGGTATACGCGCTGTACCTCGCGAAGCATATAATCCTGAACGGCACGCACGCCCTTGATCTTTAAAATATCATGCGGATTTACGGAACCTTCTGTCAGCTCATCCCCGGCCTCCAGGAGCGCTCCGTCCATAATCTTAATCCTCGAACCATACGGGATCAGATATGCTTTGGATTCTCCCGTTTCACCGTTTGTGACAACGATCTCGCGCTTTTTCTTCGTATCCTTAATGGATGCCGCTCCGCCAAACTCGGTAATGATTGCAAGTCCTTTCGGCTTCCTCGCCTCAAAAATTTCCTCGACACGCGGAAGACCCTGTGTAATGTCATTTCCGGCCACGCCTCCGGTGTGGAAGGTACGCATTGTAAGCTGTGTCCCCGGCTCACCGATGGGCTGCGCCGCAATAATCCCGATTGCCTCGCCGACCTGTACCGCCTGCCCCGTCGCCATATTGGCTCCGTAACATTTTGCACACACGCCCATGTGCGAACGGCAGGAAAGAACGGTACGGATCTTTACGCGGGAAAGCGGACGGCCCTTTTCATCCACGCCTTTGCTCATAACAACCGCCGCACGCTTGGGCGTAATCATATGATTTGCCTTTACAAGCACATTTCCCTCCGCATCGCAGATGGTATTGCAGGAAAAACGGCCGGTAATACGCTCCTTTAGACTTTCGATTTCTTCCTTTCCGTCCATAAACGCCGTCACCCACATGCCCGGAATTTCTCTTCCGGTTCCCTCACAGCAGTCCGATTCGCGCACAATCATATGCTGTGAAACGTCGACGAGACGCCTCGTCAGATATCCGGAGTCCGCCGTACGAAGCGCCGTGTCGGAAAGGCCTTTCCGCGCGCCGTGCGCGGACATAAAGTACTCCAGTACATCCAGCCCTTCACGGAAGTTCGACTTGATCGGTAGCTCGATAGTACGCCCCGTGGTATCCGCCATCAGTCCGCGCATCCCGGCAAGCTGTTTGATCTGCTTATCCGAACCGCGCGCGCCGGAATCCGCCATCATAAAGATGTTATTGTACTTATCCAGTCCGGAGAGCAGCGCATGCGTCAGCTCCTCGTCCGTCTCCTTCCAGGTCTCCACAACTTCCTTATAACGCTCTTCCTCTGTGATAAGGCCACGTTTATACTGCTTTGTGATGCGGTCTACCGTGTCCTGTGCATCCTGAATCATCTGCGGTTTCTGCGGCGGCACCGTCATATCGGAAATCGATACTGTCATCGCCGCCCTTGTCGAATATTTATATCCCATGGCCTTTACCGCATCCAGCACTTCCGCCGTCCGCGTAGCGCCATGGATATTAATGACCTTTTCCAGAATCTGCTTATTCTGCTTTTTCGCCACCAGGAAATCTACCTCAAGCTTTAACTCATTTCCCGGAATGCTCCGGTCCACAAAACCGAGATCCTGCGGTATGATCTCATTAAAGATAAAACGTCCGAGTGTCGATTCCACCACATCCGACAAGACGCTCCCGTCCGGCATCGTCTTGCTCATGCGGACTTTAATCTTAGAATGCAATGTGACGGCGCCGTTTTCATAAGCCAGAATCGCCTCATTGACATTTTTAAAGAACTTTCCCTCTCCCTTTGCACCTGGTCTCTCC
>CANDFU010000033.1 GCA_947384095.1 uncultured Roseburia sp.
CCTACGGCGAGACCGTGAAAAATAAATTTAAGAAAAAAACGCCGAAAGCGATGGGCTATTATACCGTAAAAGTCACATTTAAAAAAGCCTACAAAAACCGGGGCACACGGATGCTTCCTTTCAGCATCACACCGAAGGCACCGACCCTCACAAGCGCAAAAATTGTAAAAAATAAATCCTTAAAAATCACCTGGAAAAAAGTGCCGAAAGCCAGCGGATATACTGTGTGGCTGGTTCCCGCCGACTATCACGGCGGATATCACACCACAATCAAAAAAAACGCATCCTCCTGTTCGATTGCACTGAGCAATATCTCACCGGGAGAATATTACGTGTACGTCATGGCCTACACAAAACTAAAGGGAAAACAGATCTCCGGATCCCCGTCAAACCATCTGACCATTACCGTGACAAAGCAGGGAAAGTGATTCCTTGAGCCGGGCAGGGACTAATTTCCCTCTGCGTACATAGGAAAGAATCCGGCTTTGCCGGATTCTCCGCCTGCGGCGGGTCGCTTTTGCGACGCATTTCTTCTCCGACGCAGTGCGATCCCGCCCGGAGGGCTTTTGCTTTATAGGACGCAATTTCCTATAAAGAAACAAAGAATCCGGCTTTGCCGGATTCTCCGCCTGCGGCGGGTCGCTTTTGCGACGCATTTCTTCTCCGACGCAGTGCGATCCTGCCCGGAGGGCTTTTGTCATACCGGGCCATTCTGTTTCATTCTGCAGCTCATCTCATGCCACTGCTCCCCGCCCCAGGAAGAATCGGCGATTCCCTCGTCACGGAATCCCATTTTCTGATACATCTTAACCTTTGACGGCAGACAGGTCAGAAACGCAGTGCGCCTTCCCTTTTTACGCTCCCTGTCAAGATACCGACGCATCAGCTCCCCCGCCAGTCCCTGTCGGCGGTATTCCGGAAGGACGTCCAGCCCCAGCAGCATCACGTTCTCACCGCACGGATCATACAGACCGGCGTCAGTAAAAAATTCATCCCTGAAAGATGCCTCATCTGTCGAAAGACCGTTTAAAAATCCCGCAATCTGCCCGGTCCGCCGATCGACTGCCACTAAAAACAATTCCGGCGCCTCAGCCACACGTTTGTGCATCATTTCTTTCGAACATGCCTCATTCGGCGGAAAACAGATCTGTTCAACCGTCGCGGCCTGCTCCGCTTCCTCAGCCCTGATGTCGCGAAATTCAAACCGTTCACACAGGTTTCTGCCCAAAAGAGATTCTTTCTCCAGGAACGCTCTTTCCTCCCGCTCTCCCGCCTGCGGCAGGAAACGATCTTTTTCTATCATATACTTTCTCCTTCCTGTGGTTTCATCTGCCGTCCATGGCGTAACCGGCAGCAGATGGCAAATGTACCCGGTTTACGCGGGCCTGATGACCCGTCAATACTGCAAACTGCTGTTCCCTGCTTCCGATTCTCCCTTGAAAATCCGACTTCCTATGTTATAATAGACAGGATCGGCGCCCAGGCGCCAGAGAGGAGAATAACATATGGAACAATTGATCATACCCGGCGATTACCGCTCCGAATTAAACCTGCACGACACGCAGCTCGCCATCAAGACCGTAAAAGATTTTTTTCAGGGCCTCCTGGCACTGCGTCTGAATCTGACCCGTGTGTCCGCGCCGCTTTTCGTGGATCCCGCATCGGGCCTTAACGATAACTTAAACGGGGTGGAGCGGCCGGTCGCTTTTGACATCAAAGAACAGAACGGCCGCATCGCAGAGGTCGTACACTCCCTCGCCAAGTGGAAACGGTCTGCGCTGAAAAAATATGGCTTCAGCTGTGGAGAAGGGCTCTACACCGACATGAACGCCATCCGCCGCGACGAGGTGACGGACAACATTCACTCCATTTTCGTGGACCAGTGGGATTGGGAAAAGATTATACGCAGAGAAGACCGCAATATCGAAACATTGAAAGAAACCGTCCGCATTGTCTATAAGTGTCTGCGGAAGACAGAGAAATACATGGCGGTCCAGTATGATTACATCGAAGAAATCCTGCCGCAGGACATCTATTTTATCTCAACGCAGCAGCTCCTCCAGCTTTACCCAGACGCGACGCCGAAAGAGCGGGAATACCGCATTTCAAAGGAAAAAGGCGCCGTCTGTATTATGCAGATCGGCGACGCTCTCGAAAACGGCAAGCCGCACGACGGCCGTGCGCCGGACTATGACGACTGGTCGTTAAACGCCGATATCATCGTTTACTATCCGGTGCTCGACATTGCGCTCGAACTCTCTTCCATGGGGATCCGCGTCGACAGAACCGCTCTCCTCGCCCAGTTAAAAAAAGCCGGCTGCGAAGAACGGGCTGTACTGCCGTTCCAGAGAGCCATCATCGAAGAGGAACTGCCCTGCACGATCGGCGGCGGCATCGGCCAGTCACGCATCTGCATGTTTTTCTTACGAAAAGCCCACATCGGTGAAGTGCAGTCGTCCCTCTGGCCGGATGAAGTGATGACTGCCTGCGAAACAAAAGGCGTCCGGCTGCTCTGATGCATCCGTTAAAAGAATCCTGCGGGGCAGGATTCTCCGCCTGCGGCGGGCCGCTTTGGCGACGTACTTCTTCTCCGCCGCAGCGCGGTCCCGCCCGCAGTTGTTTACTTAGTCAAATTTCAATCCCGCCAGAAGGGATCCCAGGCTTGTCCCCATCGGCTCACGGCTGGTATACGCACCGAGATCCTGCACTCCCCCGGTATCGATCATCTCTTCCTCCAGTGCTTTCATGCTCAGGCTGATCTTATTGTCGTTCGTATTGAGCACCTTCACTTTTACCTTCTGTCCTTCTTTCAATACCTCGGAAGGCTTGCCAATCCGGCGCGCGCAGATCTGGGAGATATGCACAAGTCCGCTCAGCCCGTTTCCAAGACTGACAAAGGCGCCGTAAGGCATCAGTGATTCCACGGTTCCCTCCATCACAGTTCCCGGCGCAATCATCGAAATCCTGTGGCTGCGCTCCTGTTCCTGGTTCTCACGCGCAACCGCTTTGCCGGATAAAACCAGCTTTCCCTTCTCCTTATCCACTGTGATCACGCGGACATCAATTTCCTTTCCAATCCAGGCATTCGTATCCTCCACATAATCCAGCGAAAGCTGGGAGGCAGGGATAAAGGCGCGTATTCCCTTAAGATTTGCCACCACGCCGCTCTTTACGCTCTCTTTTATGCGCACTTTTACCGTGGTTTTCGCCTCAAGCATCTCTTTTAATTCTTCCCAGGCCATCTGCTCATCGGCCTCTTTCCGCGAAAGCAAAATATTGCCCTGGCCGTCATCTGTCTTTATGACGGTCGCCTCGATGACGTCCCCCGGATGAATCTGCTCCGCCGCGGAAAAATCCGGGTCGTTGCTCAGTTCCGCCATCTTAATGACGCCCTGCGCATAGTATTTTAAATCGAGCGTGACTTCCTCTTCCCCCACGTCAATCACCGTACCCGAAATCACATCCCCCTCGCTGATCCGGCGGAAGGATGCCTCCAGTTCGTCCTTGTAATCTTCCATTGTTTCCATGTGTACCTCCATACGCACACGATTTTTATGCATTTCAGTCTTATGCGTGTGCGCACAAAACCGGGATTGAAAATTATTATTTTCAATCTGAAACTTCTGGTTCCTTTTTCCGCAGACTATGCGGGGACTGCAGCTCTCAGCCCCCGCATAGTCACTCGCTCCTTTTGATTGTACCACATTTCCACTGGATTACAACCTTGAATAAATCTCCGTCCACTTCAACATATAATTTTCCGCCCTGCGCCTCGGTAAAACTTTTGGCAATTGCAAGGCCAAGCCCCGATCCCTCCGTGTTTCTTGAGGCGTCCCCGCGCACAAACCGCTCCGTAATCTCATCCGTATCAAAATCCAGCTCCGCAGCCGACATATTTTTGATCGCAATCTCCACGATCCCCTCCGTCTCCTGCTGCATTGCAACGGCCGTGTCCATTGCCTGCCCGGCATGTTCATAAGCGCCGCCGTATCCGGCCGCAGCCTCCGGAAGCACTCTCACTTCCACATAAACGCGACTTTCCGGCATGGCATATTTTGCGACATTGACAAACAGATTTTCAAAAATGCGATACGTCTTCTGATTGTCAAGCATTACTATAACCTTTTCCTCCGGAACGTTCCAGCGCAGCTTCAGTCCCGCCTCCGCAAACTTCTCCGCATACTCGATGCTGACCTGTTTTAAAAGGTTCACCACATCCAGCTCCATGCGCTGAAAAATAATATTATTGCTCGTCACCTTGCTGACCTCAAAGAGATCGTCGATCAGCACCCGGAGGCGCAACGCTTTCTGCTCCAGCGTCCCGATATAAGAACGGCGTTCTTCCTCCGTGATATCTTCTTTCTTCAGCAACGCGATATATGTCGTTATCGCTGTCAGCGGCGTTTTCAGATCATGCGAGACATTTGTGATCAGCTCCGTCTTCATCCGCTGGCTTCTGACTTCATCGTCCACCGCCCGCTTAAATCCGTACCGGATTTTTCCAAGCTCCGCTTTAAACGGTTCAAAAATACCCAGATCTTCGGGAATCTCTGTCTCCAGATCTCCCTGCGCGATTCTTCCCACTCCCCGGAGCAGTTTCTGGTAATCCGTGCTGCACTTGTCATAATATTTTTTTATAAGGTAAAAAAGCCCCGCCGAGTATACCGCCAGCGCAAACGTCCCAAAAAACCACATAATCGAACAGACTGAAAGAACGATAAAGTTAATCACAACAATTTTTACAATCGTCTTTGTTGATCTTTCACTGAAATCGATATGTTCTACCTCCCTCCTCAGCCGGTCGGATTTCGTTTTCAGCCAGGGAAAAATCTGATAAATATAGCTGTACTGCCGGATGTATTCCCGCAATCCCAGCGTAAACACCGGGCGCAGAAACCGCAGCGACAGATACCATACTGCGTAAACCAGAAAAAGCACCGCCCCGTCCGTAAGAATATCCGCAATTGTGGAAAACATCTCCTTTCCGGTAAGACTCTGCCAGAGCACAGAATAACTCATCATAAATTTATATTTCCAGATCATCTCCGTCAGCGCGTTCGACATCCCAAGCACGGTGCAGAACCCGATAACCGCCGCCTCCATCACATACCAGTTCCCGGGACGCCGCATCGTGATTTCTTCTTTCCAGACTTTTTTACTTGTCATCGAGAGCATCAGGACAAAAATCAGAAGAAATATAGCCCCGAAGAGGAAACCAGCCCCCGCATCCGAGTAAATATGCTGGAGATTGGCATACCCCACGCCGGACTCCAGATAAGGCCAGACGGTATATTCCCCTGTGTCAGGGTCTGTCTGCTCCACAACAGATATCTGATATCCGGACGACGCCGGCACTCCATAGACAACCGTAAAGTCTTTCAGCCCCCCGGCCTCAAAACTGATCTCCGTACCGGCCCATGTCGCATCCAGCCCGTTCCAGATTTTACTGTCACGGTCTATACTTCCGAGCACCTTGATCACCTGGTCTCCCAGATCACTGCCGCTGTAAATATAAGGAATGGACATCGCTCCGCTCTCATCAAACTTCAGCACAAAAAAATCGTTATAGTATCCGGCCAGCTTTTCCATCTCCGCGCTTTTTTCGGGATAAAGGACCGCATTTTCCAGCGCATGGCTCGTATTCTTCTCATACGCCCCTTCTCCGAGCACCACACAGTAATCAATATTCTGACGGTATGGCTCAAACTCCTCCGAGAGGCTCTCTAACAGTTCGTCTCCCTGATGCCAGAACGCCTCCTGTTGTTCAAGATCCTCATCGACGCCATCGACGATCTCCAGATACCGCTTTGCACCTTCATTCCCGCCCTGTCGGCGTACCGTTTCGAGGTCCAGCACATAGCAACCCTCATACAGGTGCCTTAAAAGATCTCTGTCCGGACTTTTTTTCTCTTCCTCTTCTGTTTTTAAACTTTCGACGCCTGCGCGCGCTCTCTGATTGACACCTGGAAAAAAACACAGCGTGACCGCCGAAGCGACCAGCAGAGCCGACGTCACTATCCTGATTCTCATCTCATGGCTGTTTTTCGATTTTATATCCAACGCCCCACACCACCTTTAAATATTTCGGTTCTTTCGGGTTGATCTCTATCTTCCCCCGAATGTTTCTGACATGTACCATAATCGTGTCCGTATTGACTGCTTTTTCATTCCAGACGCGCTCATAAATCTCCTCCGCTGAATAAACTCTTCCCGGATTTTTGATCAGAAGAGCCAGAATCTTAAATTCGATCGGCGTCATTTCCACCTGTTTTCCGTCCACATAAACCTCAACGGTGTCTTCATTGAGCTCCAGCCCTCCGATCACGTGCACGCGGTCATCGGGCGCGCTCTGCGCCCCCTTGTTGGAAAAACGCAGATACCGGCGGAGCTGGGAATTGACACGCGCCATCAGTTCCAGCGGCGTAAACGGCTTTGTGACGTAATCGTCCGCCCCGATATTAAGGCCGATCACCTTATCCGTCTCCTCCGATTTTGCGGAAAGCATAATCACCGGAAATTCATATTTCTCCCGCAATTTCAGCGTCATTGTGACGCCGTCCATCCGCGGCATCATAATATCCACAATCGCGAGATGAATCTCATTCTTTTCAATCACGGCCAGCCCCTCTAAGCCATCCGCCGCCTTGAACACATTATAATTCTGGCTTTTTAAGAAAATCTCAATGCCCTCCCGTATTTCCTTGTCATCCTCCACGATAAGTATGTTGTACTGTTCCATTGCGCGCTCCTTATGTCTGTTCTCTTTTTCGTCCCGTCCGCCAAACCTCCGGCCGATGCGCACAGCCCGCTTTCCGGGCCGGCGCCTGCACGGAGTCCGCAGCTGATGTGCGTACTCCTGATTGAAGTGTATCAGGCACTTTCACAGGAAACCCTCATACCGGCCATCACATCCACATGTATCATGCAGGGTTTCCTGTGAGCCTCCGGCCGATGCGCACAGCCCGCTTTCCGGGCCGGCGCCTGCACGGAGTCCGCAGCTGATGTGCGTACTCCTGATTGAAGTGTATCAGGCACTTTCACAGTATAACACAGATCAGTGCCATAAGGGAACCTTGTGGAACACATTCCGGATACTGCCCGGTCTGCGGCAATCACCTTCACACCCTCCGCGCCCCCAAGGCCCGGACAATTCAGATGTCTGCGCTGCGCGGACACAGGTATTTAAATAATAAATCTCCGCCTGTTCCGCGACCCTGCCCTCCGCATACCGCAGCGCTGTTTCTCTCGCCCCACGGCTCATTTTTTCGATCTTCCCTTCTTCACAGACTGTCGAGAGGATGGCATCGGCCCACTCCCGCGGATCCTGGGATGTCAGACGGCCGTTTTTCCCGTCATCCACAATATCCCGCACACCGCTGGCGTTCACCGCAACGACCGGACTTCCCGCGGCCATCGCCTCCAGAAGTGCGACTCCCTGCGTCTCGGATCTGGACGTAAACAAAAACAGGTCGCTGGCCGCATGATAATTTTTGATCTCCGCATTTTTTTTATTTCCCGCCAGGACCACATCTCCGGAAAGGCCGAGCTTTCGAATCTCTGCTTCCAGCTCAGCCCGCCCCGGCCCGTCGCCGATCATCATGTGTTTAAAACTTTTCCCCCTCTGCGCAAGCATCCGTTTAAGGTGGAAAAGCCCCTGCAGCTGGAAAATCAGATTCTTTTCTTTTGCCAGGCGTGAAACCGTACAGAACAGATAGTCCGCCGTGCCGATGTACGCGCGCCGCAGACGGGCTGCCTCACTGGCATCCGCCTCGTACTCCTCTTCCGGAATCCCGGTCGGGAGAAGCCCGATCGGGGCCTCTATCCCTTTTTCGATGAGATAATCCCTGATTTCGGGCACGGGCGCCACAATCAGGTCACAGCGGTTGCAGAAATAATGCAGATACCGGTCGATGATGCCGGTGTGCTTTTCTATCTTTTCCAGCACATGGATATAATACAGATATTCTTCATAGCGTGTATGATACGTAAACACTACCGGTATTCCAAGCTTTTTTCTGATCGAAAGCGCCACGTTTCCGACAATCGCCGGATGATGCACATGAATGATATCAATACCAAGCTTTTTCACCTGCTCAAAAAACAGTCCGGTCAGAACGTTCGGCGTCGGCGCCCCCGCGATTTTTAAGGGAAAGGACGGATAACGGATGACAAAAGGCTCCTCCTCCTGTCCTTCATAACTCGGAGCAAAGACGTACACGGCGTGCCCCCTCTTTCTCAAAGCCTCCGCCAGATGCTCGATTGATACCGGAACACCGCCGATATAAGGTTTATAGTTGTTTGTAAACATTGCAATTTTCATACCATCCCTCCCCGCCGCTTTCACGGCCCATGCCTTTCCCTCTATCCAAACATCGTAAACACGGCATCGCCAAACAGGTAACCCGCTCCCACAAACACCAGATTCCAGACGGCAATGCCGAGCGTGGAACTGACACAATAACTTTTAAAATTCATCCGCATCACTCCCGCCGGAATGGAGATCAGCGTACGCACCATCGGCAACAGTTTGCTCACAAAAATACCGACGCCGCCCCGCTGCCGCAGATACTCGATTTTTCCTTCGATCATCTCTTTCTGCTTTGGAAACCGACGATAATATTTTTTCAGGAATATTTCTCCGCCGCATCTTCCCAGTCCGTAAAGGATAATGCTCCCCGTCAGCCCCGCTGCCACGGTAATCACCATCGTAAGAAAAAAACTGAGTCCGCCCCGCGACGCCCAGATTCCTGCCAGCGGCATAATCACTCCTGCCGGAAACCCCGGCAGATTCAGGTACTCCAACAATACGATCACAAAAATAGCCGCCGGTCCATACGTAATAAAATATTGCATCAGCGCGTTCACATCCATATCGTTCCTCCATTTCCCCGTCTCCTGAAATCAGTTCTCCGGAGCGGCTTTCCTTATCGTTGTATTCAGCATAAAAAACGATTCCAAAAAAAAGCACCAGAAAAATCAAAAGATTTTCAAAAGAAATTCTTTTAATTTCGTAAATAGTACTAATTACCTATTTTCATGTCGCAGGAAAGGTCCTATGATCAACTTAACAAGACAGTCCGGCCTACGATCTGCCGGACAAAAGGAGGGTTCATATGAATAGAAAAACAACAGGTATTGTCTCTTATTTCACTGTAGTCGGATGGCTGATCGCATTCTGCTTCGGCGACCGCGAAAATGCAGGATTTCATTTAAACCAGTCTCTGGTACTTCATCTCTGCCTGATGGCTGTCTCCGTGATCTCACGGCTTCCGTTTGTCGGCGGCTTTCACGGAATACTGCATCTCCTCTTCTTCGCTTTCTGGATCGTCGGGCTGGTTCATGCATGCAACGACAGGGACGCAGAAGTTCCATTGATCGGCGGCATTCACATTTTAAGATAGTCCGCTGAACAAAGAATCCGGCTCTGCCGGATTCTCCGCCTGCGGCGGGGTGCTCCTGCGACGCACTTCTTCTCCGACGCAGTGCGATCCTGCCCGGAGGGCTTTTTCTTTATAGGACGCAATTTCCTATAAAGAACAAAGAATCCGGCTCTGCCGGATTCTCCGCCTGCGGCGGGGCGCTCCTGCGACGCACTTCTTCTCCGACGCAGTGCGATCCTGCCCGGAGGGCTTTTTCTTTATAGGACGCAATTTCCTATAAAGAACAAAGAATCCGGCTCTGCCGGATTCTCCGCCTGCGGCGGGGCGCTCCTGCGACGCACTTCTTCTCCGACACAGTGCGATCCTGCCCGGAGGGCTTTTTCTTTTTAGGACGCAATTTCCTAACCAGGCAATATGAAGGGGCGGATATTATGCGCGTGTCTTTATTATAAATATTTAGTAATTTTTCTTGACAATAACCGCGTCTTATTATATGATATACAAGTGTTGAAGCGATCACACAGATGCTGCTGTGGCTCAGTCGGTAGAGCGTCGCATTGGTAGTGCGGAGGTCAC
>CANDFU010000034.1 GCA_947384095.1 uncultured Roseburia sp.
GGTGACATAATACGACATTATATCAAACATATTTCCGTCTTCCCGTTCCGTCCTCGTTTCTGCAACGCCGTGACAACTTAAATTGTCCTGGCATATGCGAAAAAAACGATATTTGTCCAAAACTACTCTTGACAATTTTGATATAATGTCGTATTATATCAACTCAGAGATCCAGCATATTTAACCGTTTTCTCTTCTCAGACAGCGTTGTTTTCGTGTAAATCCAGGTCGTTTCCAGCCTGCTGTGTCCCAGAAGATCTGCAAGTTCCGTGATATCGCCGATTGTTTCCATATAGCTTTTCGCAAAGAGATGGCGTAGCGAATGCGGATAGACCGTTTCCGCCGGGATCCCAGCCCGCTTTGCTATATTCTTTAAGCTCTTCCACACGCTGGCGGACGTGATCGCCCTCCCTTTATACCTCCCTTCAAAAATGATCCCTTCCGTAATTCCCGCCTGTCTGCAGTATTCCGTCAGCTCCCGGCACAGCCGCTCCGAAAAATAAATATTCCGGTATTTTCCTTTGTTCCAGATCTGCGTGTAGCCGTTTTTCACTGCCGCCACCGTCACATATTTCAGCTCGCCGATACGGATTCCGGTCCCCGCAATTGTTTTCATGATATAGAAGATCTTCCGCTTCCCCGCCTCCTCCGCAGCCTTGAGCATGGAAAAATAATCTTCCTTTGTAATGGTTTTATCCATCACATGGACTGTCTGCGTCCGCTTCGTCTGAACGCATAATTCGGAATACCCCAGCCATTTCAGATAGCGGTTGATCGATATGATCTTTGAATTGACACTGGCGGCCTTAAATCTCCCACTCAGAACCGTCTTATAACACGTCATGTTTTCCTTGGCGATCACATCGTCCATATCGCCGAGCCATTGATTGATATCGGCCAGGTATTTGTCAATGGTTCTCTCTGACAGTTCCTGTGCATACATTTCCTGCTCGTACTCCGGAAGCTTTTCCTCTGCGTACTTTTTTGTGATACTATTCTTCATCTCTTTTCCCCACTTCTTTTCTGTTTTGTAAACTGGCTTTAATGTTATAAGTGCTTCATCAGCCTCCTTTATACTACACTTTTATCCATATGGTTAAAAGGCATATCTCACTTTCATCATAACAACAGACAGCAGGACAAAAAAACCGGCCCTGCCGGATTCTCCGCCTGCGGCGGGCCGCTCCCGCGACGTATTTTTCTCCGGCGCAGTGCGATCCTGCCCGGAGTGCTTTTTGTTTCATAGGACAGCCGGAAACTTTAACGTTTCACAGCAACATGGCCTTTCCTATGAAATAAAAAAACGGCGGGTACCTTTCTATAAAGATCGGTTACCGCCGCCTCTATGCAATTGTCACAACAGTTAAAACGAATAATTCCATCTTCTTATAATAAAATCAGCAATCCGCAATCCTGACAAAATTAAACAAAACCGTCCATCTTCCCCAGAAAGCAGAATCTACCAGTCGAAACCCTCTCTTTCCCATACATACCATGATCTCAGTCATCGTCAGATGATTTGTCCAGCTTTTCCCTTTTCTCTTGTCAATCAGCGGAAAATATTCTAATGCGGAGTAGGACATGACCACTTGCTTATTCGCTTTACAGATCTGATCAAAATACCACTCTATATTCGTCATATATTCCAGCGAACCGCTGATATATGCCACATCAAAATCGACTGCCGGAAACTGATATTGATTCAGATCACAAACGATCGTGTCCGCCCTTCTTTTTACATAATCACATCCTATATATTTTATTGTTTTAGGAAGAAACTGCTCCAGCTCACACTCCCAACAGCCAAGATCAAGAACCGTTTTGCAATCGCTTCCGATAAAATCTCTCATCTTTCTGATACGTTCAATCCAAAGTGATTTATTTATTTTTCGTCTTTTTTCAACTTTCTGCCATATTGCCTGCCTTCCGGTTCTGGCATACTTGGTTCTAAACATCCCGCCATCTGTTGCAAAAATAAAATCTATTCCATCCCGTAACCCCATTTTCCGCAATCCGGCAGCAGTCTTTTCTGCACCATAATCCTGAAAAACAATGATCAGCGTTTTCTCTCCGGTATATTTTAAAGCTTTCATACGGCTTTCCCAGAAATCTATCCGATGAAACCATCTTCTTTTATATTTTCTGCGTGTTCCGCTGTGTCCCGGGACAAAACCAATGACCTTTGAAGCCTTTTTCTGACACACGCTTAAAAACTCTTCCATCTGGCAATCTTCCATAATACACAAATCGTTCCTCTGGCTGTATATTTTTTGCCGAAAATAATACGGCAGATAGTATATCGGTGCAATTGCCATTCTCAATGTCCTTTTCAATGAAAACATTATCAACTACCTCTTTCCCCAGATGCCTTCTATTTGTTTTATCATTTGTTTCCCGCTTAACGTATCATAATTTAAAACAGATTTGTATTTTCCCATACCGGCAAACTCACTTACCTTTGTATCATAAGAAAGTACAATCGTTGGTATATGATAATCATAAGATAAAATCAATCCATGAAGCCTCGCCATAATTATCATTTCAGCTCCTGCAAAAATCTGTTTTATAGTGGAAGGATGCAGATATTTGCTAATCAGAGTTATATTGGCATTTTGTTTCTTCACATCATCGTATACTCTTTTCTGAACCAGAAAATCATTCTCCAGCTCCTTTTCCGGATGCATACTCACCGGCAGCAAAACAATGTTCAGATCGGAATATTTTTCAGCAAGAAATTTTATGGTTTCTTTCACACTCCGTTCCACTCTTTCTGTAACTTTCCTGTCCCGAACTGCCCTTATCGAAATCACTATATATTTTGAGCGGAATAGCCTGCTCCGGTTCTTCTCCGTTCTCCCATTAAAATTGAGTGCAGGGTCATGAATTAAAAAAACATTTTTCTCCGCCAGATGCATTTTCTTTAGTACTCCATAAGTCGCTCTGTCCCTTACTCCCAATACATCCACAAGCGGCAATGTCAGATACATCAGAATTTTCACTCCGACGTCCGGAACAGAAGTCATCCCAACGCCGTAAAATATAACTTTTTTTCTTCTGAACTTAACGAACAGTGATGTCAGAAAAAGAAATTTTCCTTTCATGTCAAGAATTTTTAATCTATGATTTCCCGAAAATGTATTTATTTTATTTACAATCCCGCCTCCTCCGATGACCAGCAGATCACACCTTAAAAGATATTTTAATAAGAGAGGGCTTTTAAAAGAAACGGCCTTGATCTGATATCTTCTTCTGACACTCTCGGGATAATGGCAGAGCGCTATTATCTGTGCGTCCGGCAAAAAGAACCGAATCTTCCCAGTAATTGTCAGCAACAAGGCATCATCGCCCAGGTTATTTTTTCCGTACCCTCCCTGGATTACGATGAGTGGACAAGGTTTCTTTAGCGATAGCAGGCACTCTTTTACTCTTTCTTCAAACTTATCTATCGGATATTCCTTTCTGATATCATACATCTTATTTATGCAACCCTTTCTCAATAACTGCATGGTTCGGACATACTTCCCTGCATTTAAAACATCTCACATTCATACATTTTTTATGCAAAATCCTTTTGTTCCTGATTGCATGGGTGGGGCAGACCGCATAACATCTGCCGCAATCATCACACTTTTTCTGGTCAATATAAGGCCTGAGTCCCAGCCAGTAGTGAAGAGAAGGTATAACGGATCTTTTTAAAATTGCCGAAAATAACCGGTCAAAGCTATAAAAACTTTTATAAATACAGTTCTGCTTTATAAAATGATTTCGTCTTTCTTCGATGTGATTATCGATTTCCTTTATCTCTGACAGTGGCACATAACGATACCGGACTGACCTGGCGCACAATCTTATATGCGGTATCTCAGCATAATCAACGCCAAAAACAGAACAGCATACCCTGTCCGTCGCGTCCACATTATTACCCGCAACGACAATTCCCTGATAAAATGCTTCACTGTACACTGCATTTATCAGATTCCACAAACCATCAACCATAACAAAGTCAACGTGCACCAGTTTTCGCAAATACGCGATTCCAAGTTCCAGGTTCGTCGCATGTATCTTTCTTCTCGTTTCCCTGTGCAACAGACCAAATAAATTTTTAATTCCAAAAGTCACCTTTGTCAGAGAATGTCCCTTTAAACAGGGAACATCAATAACTTTATCAACGACAGATAAAATTTTCGGCATTTTATATTCTGGCACAAGTGGATTTCCCGATTCAACATATTGATATTCAGCGTCGTCCAGATTCAATAATTTCACCCCATATGCGGAACATAATTTATCGACACCGAGAATCCGGAATGTATCCGCAGTTGAAAATTCAAATCCAGACGACTCGGCAACAATCGGAACCGCCTTCCGCTCCAATATTGTTTTTATCAGGCACTCTAAAAGCGTTAAATCCGTCGTGGCTTTTTCAAAAGGTGCAACCAGATTTGGTTTTATTAATACCTTGTCATTACTGCATACTACCCCCCGCAGATCATCAAATTCCCTCATGACAGACGCATACATCTTCTTCACGCTTTCCCTGGAATTTTCCTGATCCTGAATTGCATATACACGATTCATCTTTCTTCCTTTCTCCTAAAGCAAATGGTTCTCATGACACCAGGAAATCGTACTTTGCATCCCCTTTTGCAAAGAATATTCCGGTGCATAGTTTAATAAACTTTGCGCTTTTTTTATCGAAGTACTGTGATCAAGCGCCAGAAAATCAATCTTGCTTTTTGTGACAGGCGGCTCCTTTTTCAATCCGGCAAAAATTCTCTCAATCATCGACGCCAGAAAAACAGAAAATTGATAACCTATGTTAATATGAATCAGTTTACACCCGACACAATCTGCAATTGTCTGAAGATACAGCAGCGATGTTATGTCCTCTGCCGCAGATATGTTAAAAATTTCATTATATGCCTGCTCATTCTGCACTGCCTTTACGATTCCCTGCGCCACATCTTCAACATACGTCGGATGCAGATAAGAATCCCCCTTTGTCGTCAGCACAAATCTTCTTTTTTTTATATTCTTATACATTTTCACCCTTCTCATATCTAAGGGTCCATAAACAAAATCCGGTCTGATAATCGTATAATTGATGTGATATCTTTTACAGATCTCAATCAAAGCCACTTCTGCCTCCACTTTCGATCGTTCATATTGCCCCCTTGGCGCATACGGCATTTCTTCCGTACACGCACGATGGCCAAGCCCCTGCACCCCCGGCGTGCTGCAATAAATAATCTGATTTACATGATTTGCCGCGCATGCATTTGCAACAATCTTCGTGAGAATAACATTTGTATAATTCATTTTCTCTTTTGTAATTTCTTTTCCCCCCATCTGTCCAATCAGATGGATCAGGACAGATGCCCCTTCTATTTCGCGCTTTAAACTGATCTCCTTCTCGTAATCAACCACACGGATCATTACCCCCGGAAGCTTTCCGCCACTCTCTATTTTAGAAATATCGCTGCCCTCTCTTACCAGACATGTTATTTCATCTCCCATACCCGAAAGTTTTTTCACCACCCAGGAACCGATAAATCCGTTTCCGCCTGTTATGACAATCTTCATATTACATTTATCTCCTTCTATTTCTATTGTACTGGCACAGGCCTGTAATGACAAACGCAAAAAAATCGCCAAGAATATTTACAAACCGGAAGATAACCATCGACAGCAAAATACTGTCTTCCCCGCAGCTTCCGCCAAGCAGACAGACCATGACAGTCTCCCTGATCCCGATTCCTCCCGGCGCGCCAGGCATCAGAAAACCAACCAGCCAGGACAGCAGATATGCCCCCGTAATCCGTATCCCATGTCCCCACAAAATGTCCTGTCCGACAATCAGTTTTAAAATGAAAAAGTAAATCATCGCAGCATATACGGCAATAAACATATTCCATATAATACACCAAAAAAATTTTTTCACTGTAGCGCGGTCCGCGTATTCCCGCACAATCTTTTCCACGTCCTTTTTCCTGACAATAATAAAGAAGAAAAACAGACAAAAACAGACAGCGATCGCGACAAAATACCAGTAATTAACCGGTATTACTTTATTTTCCAGCAAACGCCGTACGTCAGATGAATAACACAACAAAATCAAGATGATATTCGACAATACGCCTGTCAAAACATCCAGAACGGTAGAAAGAGCAATTTTTTTGTGATCAAGATGGTATAATGCCGCAATTTCATTTCTTCCGACATACTGAAAAATATTTCCCGGTATATATTTCATCAGATTTGCCTTGCACATCACGCTTTGTACCGAGAGAAAAGGTATTTTCTTTTTTTCGAGTATTTCTATGATCACTCTCCAGGGCCACGCTATAAGAAGCATATTGATCGTATACAACAGGACAAAGAGCAGTAAATACAATGATTTTACACCATGAAATAAGTATGCAAAATCTATGTCCATCTGTACCAGACGTCTGCAGATCAGACAGAGGGCCAGAAGGGTCAATATATTTCCTGCATGTTTTAAAATTTTCTTCGCCATATTTTTATCCTACTTTTTCAGGCCAAACTGTAGCGATTTCACCCCGGCTTTCCAGAGACTTGGAAAATCCATCAGAATATTGGAATACGCCTGGTTTGCCAGAGGACACGCGCAATTCCTTTTTCTTATATATTTTCGCACTTCATTGGCTTCATTGCTGTTCCACAGCTTCCCAAAATCATAATTGTAATCCCGCAGATTCCCCATCTGCTTCTCATACCCCAGAACACAGCATGGCCAGACGCCGCCATCGTAGTTGATATGCACATTTGACACCCCTGCATAACAAGGAATAACCTGTCTTTTCTTTTCCAGTATTTTTGCCGCAATATCATAGTACACTACACGCAGCGCTTCCGTTGTTTTTGCAAGATTTTTCTTTTTCGCTATATTTTGCTCTACTTTCCGTGCAAAGTCCCTTATCAGGTTCTGATACACCTCGGCAGGCGGTGTAATCGGATCTCCGATATTGAAAAACTCCGTGCGGCATTCTGCAACCTCGTTCCGATAACTCTCCACCCCCAGGGAATGTACAAAGTCTTCAATTTCATCCAGATAATCGATGTTATAATTTGAAATAACAGTTCCCAGTTCCAGATGAAAGTTATCGTATTTTTCTTCCAATTTTTTTAATCCATCAATTGTGCACAAAAGCTTTTCAAAATTTCCCTTTACACCTCTGATCTCATCATGCAATTCTCCCACCCCGTCGATAGAGGGTTTTACCGTAAACGGCACAGACGGGTCATATTCCCTGACAATATTTATAATTTTCTCCGTATACTCAACAATACGTTCCGATAAAATCGCGTTTGTGGGCGTATGCACTACACGCGGCTTTAAATATTTGCATGCGAGCGCCACAATTTCCGGCAAATCTTTTCTCATAAACGGCTCACCGCCGCTCATGTTAAAAAAATATACCGGTTTCATCGTTTTAAATATCTTCTCGATTTCATCCAGCGTCAGATCCCGCCGTGCCCTGGCAGGATCCTGGCAAAACATTGCCCCAATCTGACACGTTTTACATTTTGACTGACACGCAGCCGTTACAGAGTAAGTCAGCGTAATCGGATTGATATTCTGATACCCAAACCATCGATTCATTCTATATTGAACCAGATTAGGACCCAATCTAAAAAACAAATCGCTTTTTTTCATCCTGCCAGGTCCTCCTTTATCTCCCTTTTTTGATCCGTTTTTGTTTTACCTCTTCATAAACTTTTTCGATAACCGTTTCCATATTGTCCCATGAAAACCGATCCGTTTCATTCTGGATATTTTTTTGAAACTCGCTTTTTTTGTCTTCCTCAAAAAACTCAATCACTTTCTTTCCCAGTATTTCACTGTCCATTGGTGGAACAACATATCCGGTTTTTCCATCACTCACCACATCCGGAAGCCCCCCAACGTCCGTTACAAGCACCGGAAGTCCAAAACCGTATGCAATCTGTACGATCCCGCTCTGCGTTGCGCTTTCATAAGGAAGTACCACAAGATCCGCCGCCGCAAAAAACGTTTCCACTTCATTGTCGGGAATATAACCGTCGTAAATCCGAACTGCACTGCCAGCCCCTGTTTTCTCTATCAATGAAATATACTCCTCTTTATCGTCCTCAAAAAAATCTCCGACAACAAACAGCTCGCACTCCGGAATTTTTTTATGTATTGCAGGCATCGCTTCCAGAATATATTTTAAGCCTTTATATTTTCGCACAAACCCAAAAAAAAGCAGTATGGGTCTCTCATCTTCTACCGCAAGCTGTTTCCGCGCTTCCTCCCTGCTCAGATTTTTCTGTTTAAATATATTGTAAGTCGGGTGAACCGTTTTCTGATATATCGGGCTTAAAAGTATACTGCATAGTTTTTGTTCATCTTCCTTTGACTGTACAATATAGCCGTCTCCGTTTTTCAACGTCATCCGTGTTAAAAATCTCCCAAACGGAAAACGCTCATGCGGCAGTACGTTATGGCAGATAAACAATACAGGCACCCGCTTTCTCAAAAGCTTTACAATGCTCCAATACGCAGGCGCAAAGAATGGATGCCACCATTGTACAATCAGTAAATCCGGCCTTCTCATCATTATTTCCCTGGCTGTTTTTAGATAAGATAACGGATTTATTGTATTTAAAACAAACTTCGTATTTTCAATTTTAAATGCATTATCTTTATAATCCTTCTGTTCACCTCCCGGATAAAGGCACTTCGGATATTGCAGACGGTATGAAAACATCGTAACATTATTACGCTTTGCCATCTGCCGATACATAAGACTTGTATAATGAGCGATCCCGCCTTTATATGGATACACAGGCCCCAGCATAACAATTTTTTTTCTGTTCATGGTCTCTTCCACCTTCGTCTTCCCGATCATCTGTTTTCCAATTCCATTTCCCTGACCCTGAACTGGATGTCTTCCAGGATTTTGCGGTTGGCGGCGATGGTATCTGCCAGGATACCGAGCACCACAGTGAGGACGCCGATCATGATCAGCAGGCTGCACAGGATGAGGGACTGCACGTTCCCCTCCCCGTCCCCCATTGCCCGGATGACAAGATAGCGGACCCCGAGCAGGATGCCGGAAAGGAAGGGGATGCTGCCGACTCCGGCGAAAAAGCGCAGGGGCTTGTACATGACGTAGGCCCGGATGATCGTGAGCATGGATTTCTTGATATAGCCGAACATGCTGCCGAACAGCCGCGACGGGCGCAGCTCGGCATTTGTCCTGACCGGAACGGAGAGGATGGCCATCCGGTTCCTTCCGGCCTGGACGATCTGTTCCAGCGTGTAGGTGTACTCGTTGACCACGTTGAGGCGGAGCGCGGCCTCCCTGCTGTAGGCCCGGAACCCGCTGGGTGCATCGGGGATGCCGGTGCCGGACGCCTTCCTGACCACCCAGCTCCCCAGGTGCTGGAGCTTTTTCTTCAGGGGGGAGAAATGTTCCGTGGCGTCAATCGGCCTGGCGCCGATGACCATGTCGGCCCTGCCCTCCAGGATGGGGCGGACGATGGTCTCCACATCCTCCCCGCAGTACTGGTTGTCCGCGTCGGTGTTGACGATAATGTCCGCCCCCTGTCTGAGGCACTCGTTGATGCCGGCCATGAACCCCTTGGCCAGCCCTTTGTTCCGCCGGAAGCTCACGACATGGTGGACGCCCCAGCGCCGCGCGACATCCACGGTGTCGTCCGTGCTCCCGTCGTTGATGATCAGGTATTCGATCTCGTCTATCCCTGCAATCTTCTTCGGAAGGGCGTCAAGGGCGATCTGAAGTGTTCCGGCTTCGTTGTAACAGGGTATCTGTATGATCAGTTTCATAG
>CANDFU010000035.1 GCA_947384095.1 uncultured Roseburia sp.
AGGGTTCAGCGAGAGCATTCTTCCAGAGGAAGAATCCGGATTTAGTGAAGACTTCTTTTCTGATGAGATCAGCCGACCGGAAGAAACTGTATTGAATACAGACGCTGAGTCCGGCGGAAGTTTTCCGATAGACGTGGAATCTGAGGTTGGAGAAAATCTGGGATTCAGCGAAAACAGGAATCCGGAAGAAGGGGCAGAGTCTGGTGAGGATGCAGGCATTAGTGAAAGTATTCTTCCGGTGGAAGAGGCTGGCTGGGCAGATCCTTTTGGATCTGTTGAGAGCATTCTCCCAGAGGAAGAACCGGAATTAAAAACACTGGAATCCGAAAAGCCAATAGAACTTCTGGCGCCGGAACCGGAACCGAAACCGGAACCGGTTAAACCCAAATTGAGTCTGGACAGGAATGCGTTTATGGATCCCGGAAGGCTTTTAAGACAAAGCAAAATGCAGGAGGCTGCAAAAGCAGAGGAAAAATCATTCCGGAGAGAGGAGAAACCTGTGACACCGGCTCCGGAAAAACCGAAAGCGCCGGATTTGTCAAATCCTAATAAAATGATGACACCGGATGAGATTGCGGCATTGATTGCCAGCCTTTAACAGCGGCGAGCAGGGGAAGATGGATCTTCCCCTGCTCGATTTTCATAGGAAAGATTTTGTTGCTGGGAAGCGATAAAACGTCTGGGTCTTATATGAAATATTCACCGGTAATTTTTACAATTTCTCTGATAATCCTGACGGAAGTTTCCATGCCTTCTATGCTGATATGTTCAAACGGTCCATGGAATGCATAGCCCCCTGTACCAAGGTTCGGGCATGGGAGTCCCATAAAGGTAAGTCTTGCGCCGTCTGTTCCACCACGGACAGGGCGCGAAACCGGCTCCAGACCGACAGATGAGATTGCTTTTTGGGCAATACTGACAACATACATATGTTGTTCTATAATCTCAAGCATATTGGAGTAGGAATCTTTTAGCGTGAGAGTAACCGTTCCGCTTCCATATTTCCGATTCATTTCTATTTCCAGTGCCTTGAGCTTATCAAGCCGCATATCAAAGGATTTTTTATCATGGTCGCGGATAATATAGGACAGGGTGGCAGATGTTACATCCCCCTTTATACCAGTCAGATGGAAAAATCCCTCTCTGCCCTCCGTGTGGGCAGGTGTTTCCGCGTGAGGAAGCAGGGACTGAATATCACATGCGACCAGCGCTGCATTGATCATAATGTCTTTTGCGGATCCTGGATGTACATTAACACCTTTAATGGAAAAATCTGCGCTCGCGGCATTAAAATTTTCATAGGCAATCTCACCTTCATAATCGCCGTCCAGCGTATAGGCGAAATCGGCCTTAAAATAGTCAAGATCAAATAAATCTGCGCCGCAGCCGATCTCTTCGTCCGGTGTAAATCCAACCCAGATGTCGCCGTGTGGCTGGCCAGAGGAGATAATTTCCTCGAGTGCAGTAATGATCTCAGCGATACCGGCTTTATCATCGGCGCCTAATAAGGTTGTCCCGTCTGTTGTGATCAGAGTACGCCCTTTTAGGTGATTCAGATCCGGAAATTCGGCCGGACGAAGCATATCGCCGCTGGCCGCAAGCAGAATATCACCGCCGTCGTAGTCATCAATGATCTGTGGTTTGATATTTTTTCCGGGAAAATCGGGTGATGTATCCATATGGGCGATAAACCCGACGGATTTTTTCGTTTCATATCCGGGAGTGGCGGGGAGCAGGCCGTAAACGTAACAGTGATCCGTCAGAAGAACCTTTTTCAGCCCGAGAGAGTTCAGCTCCTGCGCAAGTATTTTTCCAAGTTCAAATTGACGGTTGGTGGAAGGAATTGTGGTGGTTCCGTCTACAATATTATCCTCATCCGAAGTTGTCCAGCAGGAAACATATTTTAAAAAATGATCTTTTACGTGCATAAGGACCTCCTTTTTTGTGTATTCATGTCAATGAAACAGAACGATATCTACTAAGATATCATAAAAAAAGAAAAAATGAAAGAATTTCTAAAAAATATATTGCATTTCTTAAAAAAGTATTATATAATAACTTTTGTCTTCAAGAGAAATGAAGAAAGCGCCACTAGCTCAGCTGGCAGAGCACCTGACTCTTAATCAGGGTGTCCAGGGTTCGAACCCCTGGTGGCGCATTTACAATTTGTTTTTTCGCTATTTATACGCTATAAAGTACTAATGATGAAGCAGATAAAGCTCGTTGTTAGTGCTTTTTTTTGTCTGCGCCAACGAGAACAATATCAATTTAAAAAGATCTTGAAGCAGTCAGTTTACAGATCGGATTCCCGATAGAAGAAAATTTCTCTTCATACTCAGTCATTATATTTCCTTCGTTCAGTACAATATCCTTGTGAAGATCGCGCGTGCACAGATCGATGGACCAGCCGGTTTCTTTTAATTCTTCCAGAGAGAAAGAAAATAATTCCTGGTTGTCTGTCTTAAATTCGATGCAGCCATCCAGGGAGAGAATCCTGTCGTATAAAGCCAGAAAGCGGCGGGAAGTGAGACGTCTTCCGGCGTGGCGGTCTTTGGGCCATGGATCTGAAAAGTTGAGAAAAATTTTCGATACTTCATGGATGGAAAAGACAGTATCAATTTCTGCCGCATCCATACAGATAAATTTGAGATTGGGGAGCGGAAGTTCCTTCATTTTCTGAAGCGCACGCAGCAATACGCTGGAATAGCGCTCAATGCCGACAAAATTAATTTGCGGATATGCGGCGGCGGAATCCATAATAAAGCGGCCTTTACCCATCCCGATCTCAATATAAAGCGGTCCTTTCGTCGGAAACAAAACCTGCCATTTCCCACAATAGCTCTGTGGTTCATTCACGCAATAAGGACTGTTTAAAACAGCCTCATCGGCTCCCGGTATATTTCTTAATCGCATCTGGACATTCCTTCCTTTCTTATCTTCATAAAAAATTAAATATTTGAAATTATCTCTGAAAAACGTGGAAAATCGGGCTACAGGAGATATTTTACAATAAAAGCCCGGATAAAAAAAGTCCTTTTCAAAGAAAAGTGGTTGCATGTATTTTTTTTGAATATTATACTGATACTAATGCTATGTTAAAAAAGGAAAACTAATTTTTGGTCATATAAATTTGAGGTACAGAAATGTTTGCAAAGACAAAATGCAAGAAAATTGCCTGTGTGATTTTAAGTCTGCTTTTTTTTATGCCGATGATGCCCGTGAAAGTCTCCGCATCCGAATACTGGCCGGAGGGGCCTTTTGTGGAGTCTCCGTCGGTGATTCTGATGGAAGCTTCAACAGGGACGATTTTGTATCAGAAAGAAAGCCTTCAGCGAAATTTTCCAGCCAGTATTACAAAAATCATGACGACTCTGATTGCCCTTGAAAATTCCGATTTAAGCGAAATTGTGACGTTTTCCGATAACGCGATCGACAAGACGGAAGGATCCAGTATTTCAAGGGATTATGGAGAGCAGATGACAATGGAACAGTGTCTTTATGCGGTGATGCTGACATCTGCAAACGAATGTGCCTATGCGGTAGCCGAGCACGTGGCTGGGACGATGGAGGCTTTTGTGGATATGATGAATGCAAAAGCGGCTGAACTGGGCTGTATGGATACGCACTTTGTCAATCCACACGGTCTGTTTGACGAAAACCATTATACGTGTGCGTATGATATGGCTCTGATTGCGCGGGCTGCGTATGAAAATGAAACATTCCGGATTATTACCGGAACGGCGCGGTATACAATTCCTCCTACCAATAAACATAAAGAAGAGACGCCGTTACAGAATCACAATGAAATGCTTTATCCCTGGCAGAAATTTCAGTACCGCTATGACAACTGTACCGGTGGAAAAACGGGATATACGGAGATCGCCAGAAGCACGCTGGTTACGTATGCAGAAAAGGACGGGATGACGCTTGTCTGTGTCGTAATGCACACGGAGGCTCCGAATCAATGGCTGGACAGCCGGAGTATGTTTGACTACGGATTTGATAATTTTCAGCTCTTAAATATCGCGGATAACGAGACAAAATATAAAGCGGCAGAGACGGTAGAGTCGGGTGCGCTCAACAACCACAAAGCCTTTGTGGATATTGACGAGACGGCAAATATTGTTCTTCCCAAAACGGCAGAGTTTTCAGATGCAGATTCTGCGATCACTTATGATGAAATCAATGAAAATGTCGTCGGAACTATTTTGTATACTTACGCCGGACATGAGGTCGGCAGAGCAGATATCGTGAAAACAGGGGTTGTCATAGAGGGGCATGTGTTTGATAATCAGAAACCGGAAACAACGGGCACAGCCCCGGAATCAGACGACGGTAATTCGGCTCTGTCCGCGATTCAGGTCAGGCCGCAATTGTTTCTGCTGGTTGGGATTGCATTTACCGTACTTGCCATACTGCTGTTCTTTGCAAAAAAGTTTGTGGATAATTTTTATATTATACGGCACAATATGGAAGTCCGCCGATACAGGAGAGAGCAATTTCGGGAGATCAGACAGAAAAAAAGAACATGGTGGAGACGAAGACGTTAAAGCCTGTGAATCATAGTGATCATAAGGGTGATATCGGGAAAGAAATGGCAAAAATCAGGGAAAGCTGCCGTTTATTTTCTTTTCGTTCTTTTTATACGAAATTGACAAAGGAACACAGATAATTTATAGTAGAATTGAAATAAAAATCAGATTAATGACAGGTATGGACTGATCTGAGTGTCTGCAGAGCAGACAAATGGAGGCGTTTTATGAAACATAGGATAGACAGGGCTGCGCTGGAAGAAAAAAGCGAGGAATTAGAAATCCCGTTTTCACATCTTCTGGCCGGATATGTGGTGGAGAGTCTGATGTATCTGATTACAGAGTCAGAATTCTGGAAATACTTGTGGCTGAAAACAGGCAGCCTGCTTGGCGTTGATAAATATAAGAAGGAGAGCATACCTACGCTGGAATTTGCCTATCTGGCAGATGAAGATGGCGAAACAGGGAAAAAAACAGGCCCCGGACAAAAACTGTCCTTAAAAACAGGGTATCTGATACTTGCATCTGTTCTGAAAGAAGAAAAAGTGCCTGAAATTCGATGGCGCGGCAGAGTATCGTTTTGTGAAGGAGTGGCTGCCCTTGATGTGGAAGGCGGGTTTGAAGATATAGTGATACCGGTCCATATCGAATTAACGGAAATAGGACGGGATTCCGCCATTCCGTTGGAAAAAGAACTGCCTCTTACAATGGATCATAATAGGACAATCACGGTGATGGAATATCCGTCCGACAGTATTCTGGCTGAACAACTGCTGGAGATTCTAAAAGATATTGAACTGACATCGTTGATGCAGGCTTACGATACGATATATCAGATTCTTGACAGGCAGCCGGTTCAAGGGCGTCATATCCAGAGTCTGCTGGCTGATTTGTGCAATGAAGAGGGATTTCCTATGGATCCGGACAGAGTAGACGAAATATTGCTTTGCCGTGATCAGGCTTATTTAAAAAAAAGATGGGGAAAGTATCTTCGCCATCAGAAACGGAAAGAACCCTCCTGGGAAATGGTCATGGAGAAAATCTCGGCTTTTCTTCCGGTAATCTGGAATTCAATCTGTCAGGACATCCTGTTTTTCGGAGACTGGATGCCGGAACTGGGAAGGTTTCTGGATTGATGAAAGGGCTTCTTTATTGAAACCCTTCTGCAATCAGCCTGTGTATAAATCGGAGAAAATCTTTGGGATGTTTCATATCAAAGACAGGGACATCAGTCTTTATAGGACAGGGGAAATCTGACACAATGGCAAGCAGTCCGTCCGGCTCAGAGAGTATAGGGAGTTCCGACCATCCCTTTTTTAAAATCTCGACTATGCCAGAACCCTTCGGACATAGATTTACGTTTTCATATTCCATAAAAATAAGATCCGAATCATTACAGGCAGTGCAAAGCGCCTGGGGAACCGGGGGAAAGTCAATATTGTGTATCATCAGGTTTTTATCTTCCATAGAGATCAGAAGTATGTTAAGACCATCTCTTTTCAGTAAAACTACCAGATATTCCAGAAACGGAGTGATGTTTGTCCCCGGCTTTGAGTAAAAGGAAAGTACAGGAGCGGTTCGGGAATTTTTATTACATGTAGATTTTTCTGTGGCGGTGGAAGACAAAAGCTGCAGAGCGTGATAGTAGTCTTCGCGTGTGTCAATGTTGAACAGCTGGGTTTCAACAGGGACTACAGATGTTACAGTGAGCGCTTTTTCTGTCACATATCTTGTGCGGCATCTTTCGCGCAGACTCTGGACTGTGATCTGACGCAGGAGAAGACACTTGCCGATGGCAGTGATACAGCTTTTGGAGTAGGCTGCTGCGGATGTATGCAGATTTCCGGACTTTTCCTGAATCATACAGATGTCGCTGGATCCGATTTCACGGAGCAGGGCAATGCCGGTTTCGGGTTCCAGAAAAGGCATGTCAACAGACAGAAAGAAGGCTTTTTCCTCATCAATCATGGAGAGACAGGAAAAAATACCTGACATCGGTCCGGCATTCGGGTAGATATCGGGAATTTCCGTGACAGGGAGATTCAGATACGCATAGCTTCCCTTTCGCCTGACTGACAGATAGATCTTTGGAAAACAGGGCCTGAATTTATGTACCAGATAGGAGACAAGGCAGTTTTCTCCAAATGGAAGAAGCGCTTTGTCGCTGCCCATACGGGTACTGGGACCGCCGCAGAGAATTACGAGTGCATGTGTCATTGCAAACCTCCTGTCTGAATATTTATGCATTTCATGCATAGTATAACATGAAAAAGAGGAGAAAGCATCAGTATTACGAAAAGAGATCAAAGGAGAACTCAAAAGAGATGCGGGATTTAAAAGACGCACTGATTTCATACAGCAGGAGGGACTTCTATCCGTTTCATATGCCGGGACATAAACGGCGATGGAAAGATTTTGAAGATGCCTGTTCTTATGACATTACGGAAATTGACGGTTTTGACAATCTCTATCACGCAAAAGGCATATTAAAGGAAGCACAGGAGAGAGCGGCGGAACTGTATGGTTCCGATCGGTGTTTTTTCCTGGTAAACGGCAGTACCTGCGGGCTGCTTGCGGCAGTATGCGCCGCAGCCGGAAAACACGACAGGGTTCTGATTGCGCGTAATTGTCACAAAGCAGTTTATCATGCTCTGCTTTTAAAAGAACTTAAAGCGGAATATCTTTATCCCGTGATCACAAAAAATGATCTGCAGGGACATGTGACGCCGGAGCAGGTACGCTGTGCGCTTGAGAGCAATCCGGACGTAAAGGTTCTTGTGATTACGTCCCCTACCTATGAAGGAATCATTTCAGATATCAGAGGAATCGCAGATACAGCGCATGAAAAGGGGGTCCTGCTGATTGTGGATGAAGCTCATGGCGCTCATCTGGGGTTTGGAGGCGGATTTCACGGGAATGCCGTGAGACAGGGGGCGGATGCAGTTGTTATGAGTCTGCACAAAACCCTCCCTTGTTTTACGCAGACGGCTCTTCTGCATGTGAATACGGACCGGATTGATGAAGAAAAAGTCAGACGATACCTTGCCGTATTTCAGACAAGCTCCCCGTCTTATCTTTTTATGGCGGGGATGGATTCCTGTATTCGTCTGCTGAGCAGAGAAAAAAACAGTATGTTTGCCGCTTATCGGGAACGTCTGGACTGGTTTTACAGAGATGTATCTGATTTAAAACAGATTCATGTCATGACAGGGGATGATCTGAGCAGGGAGGAAGCATTTCGATGGGATGATTCGAAACTGGTTGTGTTTTCGGGCCGGGCAGGGATGGGAGGAGAGGAATTGCTTCAGATTCTGCGCAGACAGTACCGTCTTCAGATGGAAATGGCGTCGGGTTCCTATGTGTTGGGGATGACGAGTATTATGGATGAAAAAGAAGGGTTTCGACGGCTTTCGGCAGCGCTTCACGAGATAGATAAACTGAAATGCCGGGATATATATAGTGAATCGTTGACCGCGAGGCTGTATAGCAAACGGGAGCGGAAAATGGAGCTGTTTGAAGCGGAAGATTTAAAGTCCCTTAGTGTGCCATTTGAAGAGGCGGAGGGAAAAATATCGGCGGGGATGATTTTTCTTTATCCTCCCGGTATTCCAGTGATTATACAGGGGGAAGTGATTCGGAAGGAATTGCTGGAAGACCTTACGTATTGTCATGACATGGGACTTTGTGTGGAAGGCAGCATAGATATATCTGCCAGACGGATAAAGATTGTATATTTTTGAAGATTATATTATACTGGAAGGCGGAGCGAATGGGCAGAATCTATTGCATTATGGGAAAGAGCTCTTCGGGAAAAGATACTCTGTTTCAGATGCTGCTGGCAGACGAAGATCTTTCTTTAAAAACCATGATTCCATATACGACGCGTCCGATGCGCGGCGGCGAGCGGGAAGGCGTGGAATATTATTTCTGCAGTGAGGAAAAACTAAAACAATTGGAAAAGGATGGCAGAGTCATCGAACTGCGCGCATATGATACGGTATACGGCATATGGAAGTATTTTACGGTGGATGATCATCAGATTGACATAGAGCGACAGGACTATCTGCTGATCGGAACACTGGAATCTTACCTGAAGATCAGAAATTACTATGGAATAGAAAAGGTAATTCCGATATATATAGAAGTAGAGGACGGATTGCGTCTCCAGAGGGCATTAGAACGGGAAAGGAATGAAATTGTGCCGGGATATGCGGAGATGTGTCGGAGATTTCTGGCGGATGAAAAAGATTTTTCAGAAGAGAGACTAAAAAAAGCTGGAATCAGAAAAAGGTTTGAAAACAGGGAAGTAGAAAAAACGAAAGAGGAAATAGGGCAGTTTATACGGCAGATGCAGCAGACATAGAAGAAAGAAGGAAACAGCATGGATATAAAAGTAAACAGTGCACAACAGGTGACGCAGGTTCCGGACACTGGCCAGGTGGAGAAAGGGGACGGCTCCTTTAAATTCACGTTGGCAAGCGCGATAACCGACGCGGAACTTCAGGCAAAGGTTGATACATTGCTGTCAGATATCACGGCCCAGGGGAACCGGCTTGCCGAGCATATGGATATCCGTGATATGAAAAAATACCGGGGGCTGATCCGTGAGTTTATAAATGAAGTGGTTTATCATTCGCATAAATTCTCCAGGGAAAATTTTCTGGACCGGAGAGGCAGACACAGAGTATACGGCCTGATTAAACTGATCGATGCAAATCTGGATGAACTTGCGCAGGAACTGGTAAAGGATGAAAAAGATCACATTTCGATTCTGGGCAGGATCGGTGAAATCAGAGGACTGCTTTTGGATATATTAACTTAGGGGGCGGCTATGGCGGGATTTAAGGATATTATAGGACATGAGCAGATGATAGAACACCTGCAGAATGCAGTGGCAGCGGATAAAATATCACATGCGTACATGATAAACGGGCCGGCTTTATCCGGAAAGATGATGCTCGCCGAAGCATTCGCACAGACCATACAGTGTGAAAAAGCGGGAGAAGGCAGAATAGAGCCATGTATGGAATGTCGTTCCTGCAGGCAGGCTGAGGGGAGAAATCAGCCGGATATCATTTATGTGGGACATGAAAAACCAAATACGATTTCTGTGGATGATATCAGAACCCAGGTCAATAATGATATTGTCATCAGGCCTTACAGCAGCAGGTACAAAATATATATTATCGATGAGGCGGAAAAGATGAATGTTCAGGCGCAGAATGCGCTTTTAAAAACGATAGAAGAACCTCCGGCGTATG
>CANDFU010000036.1 GCA_947384095.1 uncultured Roseburia sp.
AAGCACACGACTACGCCCAAGAGGGAAAAGGCAGGGCATTAAAAATAGGGAATGACAGGGAATTGGCGGAGTGCATAGAGGATAAAATAGTAAATGATAAGTACAGCCCGGAAGCAGCGTTAGCGGAGATTGCCAAAGGAGAAAAACAGTTTAAAACCTCTATCAGCTTGCGGACGCTTTACAGATATATAGACAATGGAATTTTCTTGAAACTGACAAACAAAGACCTACCTATTAAGAGTAAAAAGAAAAAGCATAATAAAAAGGTAAAGGTACAGAAAAGGGCAAGTGCAGGGGAAAGCATAGAAAACAGACCCGAAGAGGTAAAGGACCGGGAGGTATTCGGTCATTGGGAAATGGATACCGTAAAGGGGCAACGTGGGGTTACGAAATCATGTATGCTTGTGCTGACAGAGAGAAAGACCCGTGATGAAATCATTATAAAGCTGAAAGACCAAACGGCAGCGTCCGTAGTGGAAGCGTTGGACCGGCTAGAAAGGAAATGGGGGGATATGTTTAGCAAGGTATTCCGTAGCATTACGGTAGATAACGGGGTGGAGTTTGCAGATTATGAGGGTATGGAAAAATCCGTGTTCGGAGAGGAAAAGCGTACCTTTGTTTTCTATTGCCACCCTTATAGCAGTTGGGAGCGTGGAAGCAATGAGAATAACAATAGGCTTATCCGCAGACACATACCAAAAGGGGAAGATTTTGACGGCAGGCAGGACGCAGAGATAGAGTATATAGAAAAATGGATTAACGATTATCCAAGGGGAATCTTTGATTACAGAACATCAGCGGAACTATTCGAGGAAGAGTTACAGAAATTGGCATAAAATTTTTTTCAAAAACTTGTCGCAAAACTATTGACAAAATATAAATAATGCAAAAAATAGAAAAAGAGCTTGAAATCCGTGTGGAAGCGTGTTAGAGTAGTTTATTGTGATATATTATAAAAAATCCTTGCTCGTCTCAGTAAGAGGCGGGCCAGAGACCAGAAGGAGGAAACATCCGCATGAATAAGTATGAATTGGCGCTCGTTTTAAATGCAAAGATCGAAGACGACGCGAGAGCAGCCGCACTGGAGAGGGCAAAAGAGTACATTACCCGTGCCGGCGGTACTGTGACAGAAGTTGAAGAGTGGGGTAAGAAGAGACTGGCTTATGAAGTACAGAAGATGAATGAGGGATATTACTATTTCATTCAGTTTGAGGCAGACACGAAAGCCCCGGCAGCGGTAGAGCAGGATGTCCGTATTATGGACAACGTTCTTCGTTTCTTATGCGTCAGAAAAGACGAGGCGTAATAGAGAGGAAATCAGATGAATAAAGTGATTCTTATGGGACGGCTTACAAGGGATCCGGAGGTCCGTTACTCCCAGGGAGACCAGTCAACGGCGATTGCACGCTATACGCTTGCCGTGGACAGACGGTTCAAGAGGGATGCGGATCAGCAGACCGCTGATTTTATACCGTGTGTCGCATTTGGACGTGCGGGGGAGTTTGCGGAGCGCTATTTTCGCAAAGGCACTAAAATTGCGGTCACCGGACGGATTCAGACCGGGAGCTATACCAATAAAGACGGCCAGCGGGTTTATACCACAGAAGTGATTGTAGAGGAGCAGGAGTTTGCGGAGAGCAAAAACGCGGGCGGTGAGAGTTCCGGATATGCCCCGGCAGAAAGGCCGTCCCCGAGCAGCGCGGTCGGCGATGGTTTTATGAATATCCCGGATGGAATTGACGAAGAGTTACCGTTTAATTAGACGATACAGGAGGTAAATATCATGGCTTTCAATAAATCGGCAGACAAAGAGGGCGCTCCGGCAAAGAGACGCCCGATGCATAGAAGAAAAAAAGTTTGCGTTTTCTGTGGCAAGGATAATGTGATCGATTACAAAGATACGAATAAGTTAAAGAGATATATCTCTGAGCGCGGGAAGATCCTTCCCCGCAGAATCACGGGAAACTGTGCAAAACATCAGAGAGCCCTGACTGTGGCGATCAAGAGAGCGCGCCATGTGGCGCTGATGCCGTACGTGTGCGAATAATCCGCAGAAATTCTGCGGCAGGAGAAGGTCTCGGAGCTTTAGGCTTCGGGATCTTTTTTATGCGCAGGCCCGTGCAGAGGAAGTATGCCGCTAAGGCGGCGCACGGGTCGCGCGGCGAGTAGGGGAAGATGACTATTCCCTGCTCGATTATCATTTAGGAAAGACCTTGTTGCTGTGAGGCGCTATAGTATCTGGCTTTCCTATGAAATAAAAAGTCCTCCGGGACCGATTGTCTGTTCTTTGTGAAGGTTTCCTTAAGATTGACAAAATGAGCTTGGAATTTTAAAGGGAATCATATAATATAATGTTTGTCCGGGCGGCAGCGTATAAAGTGCCGTTATCGATGAGACAGAAGAATTGTACGGACAGACAGGAGGGCTTATGCGAAAAGGTGCTGGCATTATTTTTGCAGTATGGCTGATGCTTGCGGCGGCGTTCGTTGCCGGCTGTGGCGAAGGGGAAGAGGCCGGGCGGGAAAAGGAACTTTCATCGGCGTGTTCGGAACGCGGGACGGTGGAACCCTCCGTTGCCCGGATATATGCATGTGAGAAGGAATATGGCGAGCTGGCGGATTTTCTGGTACAATATTACCGCGTGCCGCAGGAATACAGGGCAGAGACGCGCTATTATTATAATTACACGGATTTAAATGATGACGGGGTAAATGAGATTTTTGTGGTTGTGGTCGGTGAGCATACGCAGCAGGATCACGGGGATCCGGCACTTCTTCTGGCGGAAGGGAAAGATGGGGGCTTTACGGTGATAAAGGCGCTTGACGGGATACGCACGCCGGTGTTTATCTGTGAGCAGACGACGGACGGATGGCATGATTTTATATATAAAGTATATGGGCTGGGGGCGGAGACCGGCTATAAGGTCTGCCGATATCGGGCGGACATTGGATACGAGGAGGGGGCAGATGAGCTGCTGGAGGAGATGCCGCTGATATCGGGAACGCAGATTTTGTCAAATAACCTGATTGACGATCTGGACCGGGGGAGATATCTGACTCTGTCACGTTAATTTTTTCACAAAAGGCTTTCTATTGCGGCTTCAAAATGTTATAATAGGCAGTAAGCGCCATTTTTGAGGTATCATACCAAAATGGGGAGGCCGAGATATGAAGAAAAGCAGTATGAAATTAAAGGGAAAGCTCCGTACATATTTTTGCTGGCCGCTGATTCTGACGATTCTGCTGGTTGTGATGAACGTATGCCTGTACTTTTATCAGGTTGTGTCCGGGATTGTGTTTTCCATGTTTGTGGTCATTTATTTTCTGGTGGCTCTGACGTCTTATCTGCGCAATAAACCGGGATTTACGGATGAACTGGTCAATTTTGCAACGCAGTATGGCACGGTGCAGAAGCAGCTTCTGAATGAATTTGAGATACCGTACGCGCTGGTGGACTACAGCGCCAGATTTTTGTGGGTGAATAAACAGTTTACGAAGATCACGGGCAAGGATAAAAGTTACCACAAGTCGGTTATGACTATTTTTCCGACGCTGACAAAAGAGATTCTGCAGCGCAGCGAGGCGGTGGAAACCGTAAATCTGACTTTAAACGACCGGTATTACCGTGTTTCGATGAAGCGGATTTATTTTGATACGATGCTTCCGGACAGCACGATGGTGGAGATGGACGGGGGAGACGAATATCTGACTGCCCTGTATCTGTTTGACGAAACAGAGCTCTACAGCAGTATCCGGGAAAAGGAAGAGCAGCAGCTTGTCGCCGGCCTGGTCTATATTGATAATTATGACGAAGCGCTCAACAGCATTGAAGATGTCAAACAGTCGCTGCTCGTGGCGTTAATCGACCGCAAAGTAAATAAGTACTTTACGGAAATTGATGCACTGGTGCGAAAAATTGAAAAGGACAAGTATTTTGTGGTATTTCGAAAGAAATATCTGGAAAAGCTGAAAGAGAACCGGTTTAATATCATCGAAGATGTAAAGACGGTAAAAGTAGGAAATGAGATGGCGGTCACGCTCAGCATCGGTGTCGGCGTGAACGGCAGCAGTTATACGCAGAATTATGAATATGCCCGGATGGCAATTGACCTGGCACTCGGGCGCGGCGGCGACCAGGTCGTCTTAAGGGACGGCGAGGAGGTTTCTTATTACGGAGGAAAAACCCAGCAGGTTGAGCGCAACACCAGGGTCAAGGCGAGAGTCAAAGCGCACGCCCTGCGTGAGATTATTGAGAGCCGCGAGCATGTTGTCATCATGGGGCACAGCATCAGCGACGTGGACGCGCTTGGGGCTGCAATCGGCGTCTACTGTGCGGCCCGTGTGCTCGGAAAGAAAGCGCAGATTGTTTTAAATGAGGTGACGTCGTCCCTGCGCCCGCTTGTGGAGCTGTTTTCGGAAGAGAAAGGATATCCCGCAGATCTGTTCATCAAGAGCGAAGAGGCGGTCATGATCACAAATGAGAACACGCTGGTTATGGTTGTGGATGTGAACCGGCCAAGTTACACGGAGTGTCCGGAGCTTTTAAAGCGCAGCAGCACAATCTGCGTTTTTGATCACCACAGACAGGGAAGCGAGGTGATTGAGAATCCGGTGCTTTCCTATGTGGAACCATATGCATCCAGCGCGTGTGAGATGATTGCAGAGGTTCTGCAGTATTTTTCGGAAAACATCAAACTGGCCGCCTGTGAGGCGGACTGTATCTATGCGGGAGTTCTGATCGATACAAATAATTTTATGACAAAAACAGGTGTGAGGACATTTGAGGCGGCGGCTTATCTCAGAAGAGCGGGCGCTGAAGTCACAAGGGTGAGAAAGCTTTTGCGGAATGATCTTGCGGCTTATAAAGCAAGGGCTGAGGCGGTGCGGCACGCGGTCGTTTACCGTAATTCATTTGCGATTTCAATCTGCCCCGCCGATAACCTGGAAAGCCCGACGATTGTGGGCGCGCAGGCGGCAAACGAGCTGCTGAATATTATCGGGATAAAGGCGTCGTTCGTACTGACGGAGTATCATGAAAAGATCTATGTCAGTTCCAGGTCGATTGATGAGATTAACGTGCAGCTGATTATGGAACGCCTTGGGGGCGGCGGCCATCTGAACGTGGCGGGAGCCCAGCTTACGGATTGTTCCGTGATGCGTGCAAAGTGTATTATACAGGACACGATTGACGAGATGATTAAGGCAGGCGATATCAAAGAGTAGAGGAGGCAGACGATGAAAGTTATATTATTGGAGGATGTAAAGTCACTGGGGAAAAAGGGAGAGGTCGTGGAGGTCAGCGACGGTTATGCACGGAACATGATTTTTCCGAAAAAACTTGGTGTGGAGGCCTCCCCGAAAAACCTGAACGACCTGAAGCTGAAAAACAGGCACGCGGAAAAACAGGCCCAGGAAGCCTACGAGGCGGCGCTTGCCCTCGCGGAGCGCCTGAAGGATCAGAAGGTAACGGTTAAGATGAAGGGCGGCGAGGGCGGACGCACGTTCGGTTCTGTATCTACGAAGGAGATTGCGGCCGCGGCGAAGGAGCAGCTTGATCTGGAGCTGGATAAGAAAAAGATGCAGCTTGCGGAGCCGATCAGGGCATTTGGGATGACGGAAGTATCGATAAAATTGCACCCGAAGGTGACAGGGGTGTTTACGGTACATGTTGTGGAGGAATAACCTGTTATGGAAGAGGCGCTGATAAAACGTATCATGCCAAACAGTCTGGAAGCGGAGCAGTCCGTCATCGGGGCGATGATTATGGATAAAGACGCCATTGTGACGGCGATGGAGATGCTTTTATCAGAGGATTTTTATCACCAGCAGTATGGCATCCTGTTTGATGCGATGGTGGAGCTTTTTAATAAAGGGATGCCGGTGGATCTGATCACGCTTCAGAATAAGCTGAAGGAAAAGGATGTCCCAGCGGAGATCGCGAGTCTCGAATTTGTGAGAGATCTGCTGACGTCGGTGCCAACTTCGGCGAATATAAAATATTATGCGCAGATCGTGAAAGAGCACGCCATGAGCCGGAAGCTGATACGGCTGATGGAGGAGATCGAAAACGAGTGTTATCTCGGAAAAGAAGATATCAATACGATTATGGATCTTGTGGAAAAGAAGGTGTTCGACCTTCTTTCTCTTCGTGGCGGCGGGGCCGACTTTGTTCCGATCCGTCAGGTTGTGATGAATGCACTTGAAAAGATAGAGAACGCGGCAAAGAATTCCGGGACGGTGACGGGGATACCGACCGGATTTATTGATCTGGATTATCGGACGGCGGGGCTTCAGCCTTCGGATCTGATTCTGATCGCAGCGCGTCCGTCCATGGGAAAAACGGCCTTTGTTCTGAATATTGCACAATATGTGGCGTTTCATGAAAACCTGTGTACGGCTATTTTTTCGCTGGAGATGTCGAAGGAGCAGCTTGTGAACCGTCTGTTTTCCCTGGAAGCCCGGGTAGACGCCCAGGCATTGCGCACTGGAAATCTTTCCGACACGGATTGGGAAAAATTGATTGAGGGCGCCGGTACGATCGGAAATTCAGAACTGATTATTGACGATACGCCGGGGATTTCCATCGCAGAGCTGCGCAGTAAGTGCCGCAAGTATAAACTGGAGCACAATCTGAAACTGATTATTATCGATTATCTGCAGCTGATGTCGGGTTCCGGCCGCTCTTCGGATTCCCGTCAGCAGGAGATATCCGATATTTCGCGGTCGCTCAAGGCGCTTGCGCGGGAACTTTCTGTTCCGGTAATCGCGCTCTCACAGCTTTCGCGTGCGGTTGAACAGCGCCCGGATCACAGGCCGATGCTCTCGGATCTGCGTGAATCGGGGGCGATTGAACAGGATGCCGACGTGGTTATGTTTATCTACCGCGATGACTATTACAATCATGACTCTGAGGTGAAGGGTATTTCTGAAATTATAATCGCCAAGCAGAGAAACGGTCCGATCGGGACGGTTAACCTTGTATGGCTGCCGCAGTATACGAAGTTTGCAAATATGGAAAAATAGATGAAAAATGAAAAAGAGGAGGTTGTCAGCGGGAAGAAGGCGGTTTTTGTCGCAATAAGACGAGCGATTTTCGTTGTATGACATGTTCTGTGCGCTTATAATATAGGTTAGTAGTTGATTCGAATTATCGAACACTCTGACAGAAAGCCCCTTGCCGATGCATATGGCGCTGCCCGGAGCAAAAAGGGGTTTCCTGTGGCCCCCGGCGGATGTACGCAGGCCGCGCGCGGTCCAGAGCGGCACGTAGTCCGCACGGGGGGCGGACTCCTGATGGAAAGATTGCAGGAGTATTGGCAGAAAAGCGCAGGGGACATGTCTGCAGGTCCCTCTTGGCACAAAGAAGGAGGAACTGGAATGGAAAAGGTGCGTTACATGATTTCCGATGCGGCGAATATCGTCAACGTGGAATCGCATGTACTACGTTACTGGGAGGATGAACTGGAGCTTGATATTCCGAGGAATGAGATGGGGCACCGGTATTACACGAAGGAAAACATTCAGGAGTTCCAAAGGATTAAGGAATTAAAAGAACAAGGGTACCAGTTAAAGGCAATCCGCATGATTGTACATAACGGGTCGATGGAAGGCCAGATCGCGGAACTTGCGGCAGGTGTAAAGGCCGCGCCGGATCTGCATCAGGTGCAGACTGCAAAGGTGACAGAGGCAAACAAGGCGGGAGACGGCAGAACAAACAACGGGCAGATGGGGCCGCAGCCGCAGAACCGTTTAAAGGGAGAACAGACGCCGCCGCGCACACAGGCAGAGGCCCAGGCTGTAATGCAGCCGCAGGGAGGAAGGCAGCCTCTGGCCGCTCAGGGACAGCATCCGGGGAGTTCTCCGGCAGGTGCGCAGCCGCAGGGGGCTTATCCGGCGGCGGGAGAACCGGGGCAGACGGGGCGGCAGGCCGGGCTGAACGGTCAGGCAGGCCAGGCAGCCGTTCTTCAGTCGCAGATGGAGCGGACGCAGGGAACGCATCCACAGGCCGATCAGGCAAAGGGGCTGAGCAGCCAGGCGGGCCAGGCAGCCGGACTGAAAGAGGCGCAGACAGGCAGGACAGCCGGACCGAATCCACAGATGCAGACAGCCGCGCTTAAGATGCAGTCCACGGAATTTCCGGGGGCTATGGATGGACAGCTTAAAGTACGGGAGTCGCGCCAGAGTATTTTAAACAATACAGATAAAATGGCGCAGTTTACCGATCTGATGACGCAGATTGTCGGAAAAGCCATCGCGGCCAACAATCATGAGCTGAGCAGAAATATCAGCGATGATGTCGGGGAGCAGGTGGTCAAGGAGCTCAACTATCTCATGCGCGAGCGGGAGGAAGCGGAGGAGGAACGCTTCCGGAAGCTGGATGTAGCCATTCGCGGAAGTCTGAAGAAAAAAGAACCCAGACGAAAAAAATGGAAGCAGAAGAAGATGACGGAGGAGCCGGGAAGCGTCTGAGAGATATACTTTTTGAAGAGAATGCGTCGGGCGGGTTGTCTCTGACGCAAAAAAAGCCGCCACTCAGTGACGGCTTTTTTGGTGTTTTTTTATTCTTCGCTGATCGCGCCTGTCGGACAAACGCCTGCGCATGTTCCGCAATTTACACAGGAACCCGCATCAATAACGAACTGGCTGTCTCCCTGGGAGATCGCCCCTACCGGACACTCCGGCTCACATGTTCCACAGCTGACACAAGCATCAGAAATAACGTATGCCATTTTAAAATCCCTCCTTAAAATAGAATCTAAACCAACCATCACCATTCGGCAATCAATCGCTTTAAAGTCATTCTAATACAAAAACGGTATGATTACAAGCCCCAAAAATGTTGTATTTAAATTAACACATAATGTGGGTGGCATTTATCCCTGTGTCAGAAAAGTAGAAAAATGATATACGGTTTTGGTGCAGAACATTTCTCCGGGAAGCAGGACCGTGGTTGGAAAATGGCTATGGTTTACCGCGTCCGGAAAATGCTGCGTCTCAAGACAGACGCTTGTCTGCCGCTCATAGATTTTTCCGCCTTTTCCGGGAAGCCCGACCGGCTGGCTGGCCATATACAATTGCAGGCCCGGCTGGTCTGTAAAGCAGGTCATACGGATACCGCTTTCTCTGGACTGCAGTACGGCGGCCTCACGGAATCCTTCGCCGTTGATGACAAAGTTGTGATCATACGTGCCAAATTTCCGGTACTGTTCGTGCTCGGAATCAATCAGTTTTCCTATGGTGTGCATGGTCCTGAAATCAAACGGAGTACCTTCGACGGGGAGCAGCGTACCGGTCGGTATCTGCGAATCGTCGAGTTCCGTGATTGTGTCCGCATCGATAAAAAGCTCATGGGAGAGAACATCGCCGCTCCCTTCGCCGTTTAAATTGAAGTAACCATGGTTTGTTACGTTCAGCACTGTTTCTGCATCGGTGGAGGCTTCATATAAAATAGAGAGTAGATCGGAAGAGCGTCGTGTAGGGAAAGAGTGTAGGTTATAGTGTAG